>JACOMV010000232.1 GCA_014324065.1 Hormoscilla sp. SP12CHS1
AAAACGGGGTCAAGCAGCAGTAGAATTCATGCAAGACTTGACCTGGGAAAAACAAGTCGATCTCCTGCTAAAGGCAATTCGCCGCGACCTTGATATACCCCCCCGTTAGCATCCTTCATCTCTCAGTCTAAGTCAAACGAGGGCGATCGGCCATTATCAGCGGGCCCTCACTATTCAACCCAACTACCCCGAGGTACATAGTAACTTGGGAAATGCTTGGCGGGATATGGGGAAAATAGAGCGGGCGATCGGACTACCCGGAAGCTTACTGCAACCTCCCCAATACCCTGAAAAAACAGGGGAATTTAGATGAGGCGATCGCCCTCAGACCGGACATGGCGGAAATCCATAATTTTATGGCTCAGGCCCTGGCAGAAAAAAAAGTGATAAAAGAACATAGAAGCAGGGAAAAAGGCAGGATGGCAAAGCGCGGCAAAAGGCAAAAACTAAAAGTTAGCAGGAGAACAAAGCAAGTGAGCGCTCCTGAAGAATATTCTCAATTAATTTACCAAGCAGGTGTCCATTACCAAACAGGAAAGGTAAGGGAAGCACAACAGATATGTTTTGACATACTCAAACAAGAACCTAACCATGCAGATGCGCTTCACCTACTAGGGGATATCGCCTATGGTCAGGGCCAGTACGAGGTGGCGCTCAGATTATACGAGCAGTCCCTAGCGTCAAAGAGCAAAAATGGTCATAAATTACATAATAACATAGGTCTAGCCCTAGAAAAACAGGGCAAGATAGATGAGGCGATCGCCCATTACCGCCAGGCCCTCAGCATTAACCCCAAGCATGTGTCGTCCCACAGTAACTTAGGAAAGGCCCTGTACCTGCAAGGGAAAATTTCGGAAGCGCTCGCCTGTTGGCAACGGGTGCTAGACATGCGCCCAGATGACCCGAAAGCTCATAATAACTTGGGAACAGCTATGGTAAGACAGCTAGAATATGATAGGGCGATCGGGCATTTCCAACAGGCGATCTCCTGCAAACAGAACTATGCTGAAGCTTATAAGAATTTGGGGATAGTCAAGGAAAAGCAGGAAAAATACTCCGAGGCGATCGCCTATTATCAGCAGGCGATCACCCTGGACCCGAACAGGGCCGACATTCATAATAATATCGGCTTAGCCTTAGGCAGACAGGAAAAGCTATCGGAGGCGATCGCTCACTTGCGCCGAGGGGTCAGCCTCAACCCCAAGGAGGCAGAATATAATTATAACCTAGCTGTTGTCCTACAGAAGCAGGAAAAATTACCAGAGGCCATAGGTTACTACCAGCAGGCGATCGGCCTCAAGCCCGACTACGGCCAAGCTTATAATAACCTGGGGACGGTATTGCAAGGCCAGGGGCGACTGACAGAGGCGATCTCCTATTATCAGCAGGCCATCAAGCTGGAACCGGACTCTGCTGAAGCTCATAATAACCTGGGCACTGCCTATCAGGACCAGGGAAATATTACAGAGGCGATCGCCAGTTACCGGGAGGCGATCGGCCTGCGGCCAGACTACAGAGAAGCACGCGCAAACCTGGCCCCGGTACTGCTACTCTCGGGAGACTGGCAACGGGGTTTTGCCGAGTATGAATGGCGCTGGCAAATTCCGGAATTTGGCGAGCAAAATCCCTTACCTCCGACCTCGAAACCCCGGTGGCAGGGGGAAGACCTGCAAGGACGGACGCTCTTAATCACTCGCGAACAGGGTTTTGGCGATATGATTCATTTTATTCGTTACGCCAAGGCTGTGAGGGAACAGCAGACAGGGGGAGGTCGGGTGCTAGTTACCTGTCTAGAACCAACGCTTAGATTATTTAAGTCTATTCCCGATATCGAACTGCTAATCCCGGGCAGTGCACTTCCAGATTTTGATGTCTGGGCCCCTATGATGAGTTTACCCTATATTCTGGGGACTACTGCTGAAAATGTTCCGGCGCGAGTTCCTTATTTGCATCCCGGAGAGGAAGCGCTAAAGCGCTTACTACGAACGGAAGCCGTAAAGTGTGTCTTACTACAAACGAAGAAATTGAAAGTGGGTATTGTTTGGAGTTGCAGACCTAATAAAGATCTGATCGGACGCCAGCGTACCTGTTCCTTGAGAGACTTTATCCCCCTGCTAGAACTTCCCGATATTACTTTCTTTAGTCTCCAAAAGGGTTCCCAAGTTCAAGAACTTTCCCAATCAACATATAAGATTGTTAATCTGGATGAATTTATAAATGATTTTGCCGATACCGCGGCAGTTATCCAAGCATTGGATTTGGTGATTACTGTCGATACGGCAGTGGGCCATCTGGCAGGGGCCCTAGGTAAACCGGTTTGGGTGCTGTTACCCTTTGTCCCTGACTGGCGCTGGATGTTGCATCGCCCCGATAGTCCGTGGTATCCTACCATGCAACTGTTCCGCCAACAGCAACCGGGAAACTGGTCGGAAGTATTCTTGGCAGTCCAAAGGGCGCTACAGTCATTCTTGGCAGATGTAGAATCTCAGGAAAAGGTAGTGCTAAAATAAAATGCAAGCGAGGAAAAGTCAGGATGGCAAAGTGATTCACCGTCAGAACGTCTAAAGGCGTTACTGGCGAGAGAAGAGACACAGAAGGTGGGTATAGTCTGGCGGACAAACCAGGCTAGTGGCACAGCGAAAGACCGTTCCTGCACCCTATCGGACTTTTTACCCCTCCTGGAGTTCGGCGGCATTGCCTTCTATAGTCTCCAGAAAGGAGAACAGGTGGATTCAATAGCCCAATTGGGCCGACCGAGTGGGCAGGATCGTCTCATCGATTTAGATGCGGAGTTGCAAGATTTTGCCGATACGGCTGCTGCGATGCAACAACTAGATTTAATCATCACAGTAGATACAGCAGTGGCCCATCTGGTAGGGGCCTTGGGAAAACCGGTTTGGACTCTCTTGCCTTTTGCCCCTGACTGGCGCTGGATGCGCGCTCGCGCCGACTCTCCCTGGTATCCGACTATGCGCCTCTTTCGTCAGTTCCAACCTGGAGATTGGACGGGAGTATTTGTAGAGGTGAAAGCAGCGTTAGCATCCTTCATCTCTCAGTCTTAGTGATTGGCAATCTATGTTTACTAAAGTAGCATCGGCCCTAAACACAAAAGCACAGACAACGGATAGTATGGTCAAGGAAAGGTCAGAAACAGATAAAATCAAAGGACTAGCAATTGAATGGCGGGTGGGGTCTCCCATCGGTTGGGGCGTGTATGGTTTGAACTTAGCCCTGCAATTACGACAAAAACCGGGATTTAACGTCCTATTGTTAATGACCCCAGCAATGTCTAAGGTAAATCCCCTGCATCAGGTGCTATTGCGTCCTCTAATAGTCAACCAGCAGCAAATTCAGACAGTGATCGACCAAAACCCAGGCAAGCAAATTTGTTTCGATGTCCCAGTATTGCAGTCCCTGGGAAATAACTTTAGCGGTAGTAAAATGAATCTGGTAGGGAAACCGACGGTGGCGATGATCTTCTTTGAGAATACCCAGTTAACCCCAGATGCGATCGCCAGGGCGAAAAGCTACGATCTGATCGTAGCAGGTTCGACCTGGAACGCGGAAGTACTGAAAAGCAATGGACTAAACCATGTAGCCGCGATCTTCCAAGGCATAGACCCGACCATATTCCATCCCGCGCCCAAATCAAACCTATTTGCCGATCGATTTATCATCTTCTCGGGGGGCAAGCTAGAATATTGGAAAGGTCAGGATATCGCGATCGCGGCCTTCAAGCGGTTCCAACAAAGGCACCCCGAGGCATTGCTGATGACAGCATGGCACAACTTATGGCCCCAGTTGATGGCCGGATTAGAACAGACCGGAAATGTGGTAGGATTACCCCAGGTAACCCAGGATAAGCGCTTGCGAATTACCGAATGGTTAGTAGCAAATGGCATTCCCGGTGAGGCTGTAATAGATATCGGACCCATTCCCAATTATCTGGTAGGACAGATTATCCGGGAAGCAGATGTGGCCGTATTTACCAACAGGTGTGAAGGAGGAACAAATCTGGCAGCAATGGAATGTCTGGCCTGTGGCATTCCGACAATTATCTCGGCAAACACCGGTCATATAGATATGATAGGCGACTCCCATTGTTATCCTCTCAGAAAGCAGGATGCAGTGCAACCCACAGCCATATTCCCGGGAGTAGAAGGTTGGGGAGAGTCTGACGTTGAGGAAGTGGTAGAAAATTTAGAAAAAGTATATAAGGATCGGGAAGCAGCAAAAAAACGGGGTCAAGCAGCAGTAGAATTCATGCAAGACTTGACCTGGGAAAAACAAGTCGATCTCCTGCTAAAGGCAATTAAATAGACCTTGATCCCCCCAGTGAAAAAGCAGAAGAAGTAAAAACAATGGTAAGTTCATTTTCAGTGATAATCTCGGCATATAATTGCGAAAAAGTAGTCAGCAAGACGATCGAGAGTATAATAGAGAGCATAGATTACTTTTATGCTAACTGCGATCGCCCAGAGGAATTCAAATCAGAAATCATCGCCGTGAATGACTGTTCGACGGATAATACATTATATTTTCTGAGTCGGTTTGTCGGGGTAAAATATCCATTTAAGATAATAAATAATCCCCAAGGTAGAGGCGCGGGAGCAACCAGAAATACAGGAGTGAAAAATTCTCGAGGAGAAATATTGTTTTTCTGTGATGGGGACGATCTCTATTTGCCAGAACATATCTATGTCTGCTTTATGGTGTTAAATAACGACCCCAATTCATCGAATGCCAATGGTAGTTTCAAAATAGGCGATCTCAAAATCAAACTGCAAGAAAACAGATTAGATGGGATCAGGACGGGAGTAAAAATCAAAGATCGAATCGATCCGAATTGGAAACTGGCGATCGAGAACTCGTTAACAATCAACCTATGCTTGAGAAGGGAATGCCATGAATTCATCGAGGGATATCCGGAGGCTTTAGTCTATAAGCAAATCGGAGGATGTGAAGATTGCGCCTATCAGAGGTATTTATCGAGATTCTTTAAGATAGGGAAAATTTCCATAGAGACAGTGGAATACATTAGATATTCGGGAAACAGCTTAGACAGACAAATTGTGCGGGCTGAGACTGGTGAAGGGATGCCAGAAGAGGAAAAAGTTCTGCACGATCGGGCGACAAAACTGGAACAGGAGAAAATCGTCTACCTGCGGGAGAAATATAATAAACGGTATCCCCAAAGCCAGAAGTCAGACCTTAAACGGGAATACGAAGCGCATTGTCAATTAAAAGGCTATCAATTTACGCAAGATTGGTTTAGTATAAACATTCCCCTATGGCAACAGGTGCTGCAGCAGTTTGCTAACAGACCAGGACTGAAATTCTTAGAGATAGGGAGTTGGGAAGGGAGGTCAACTTGCTGGCTACTAGATAATATTCTTACCCAAGAATCATCCCGGATCACATGTATAGATACTTTTGAGGAAAGTCAAAGGACTGATCGTATTTGATGATTACAATCTCACCTTGTTTAAGAACCCGACTCAGAATGCCAAGCTAGGCATAGATGCGTTTTTAACAGTTTTTCACGAGAAAGTTAAGGTACTGCATAAGGGATATCAAGTAGTTGTCGAAAAAATAGCTAGAGAGTAGATGATGGTCAATTGTCAGTGGTTAGTTGACCACTAACAATTGATCGCTGACGACTAACCACTGACAATTTAAATCGGCGTTGCACAACGACTGGATGATAAGGTTGTTAATTTCTAATACTCAAAGGTTAATCGAGATAGTCATTTTTTGTCATGAATAGATGTATTGACTCTTGGCAATTAGCAATTAGCAATTTTCAACAATTGGCTGCTATCATCCCTCAATGTGCAACGCCTTTAAATCTTTTTCTGAATCAGCGCCCAATATATATCCGGACCATAGGCGTATGAAAGTTGATATCAAAAACCTGCAAAGCTTCAAACCCCGATCGCTTAATTAATTCCGTCCACATGTTTTTTCCAAAAACGCTGTAGTGATTTCCATTCGCCTGATGCTTACAACTGGTATCATGGGCAGGTACTTCTATATAAAGATATCCTTGGGGTTTGAGAACCCTGTAGATTTCACTTAGGGTAAAATAGGGAAAGATGCTGTGTTCAATGCAATGCCGGCACCAAACAAAGTCAAAGGAGGCGAAGTCTAAGAAAGATTGATCCATTTCGTATACTTCATAACCTTTTTGTTGGCAGACGGCTACATCTTGACTGTTGAGGGTAATGCCGATCGGGTCAAAGCCTCGACTTTTAAATAATTGCAGAGCCACCCATTGACCGCATCCGATATCCAATATTTTAGCATGGGGTGACAAAGGAAAAAGTTGCATGAACTTAGCGAACATTTGATGCGTAATTTGAGTGTGTAAAGGAGAGGAGGGCTCCGGATAGGTCTGTGATTTAACTTTTTCCAGAAAGTTTTCCAGTTTGGCGATTTGTGATTGTTCGAGTTTCATAAGATAGCTCCGTGAGGGCAAATTATAGCCGTTGGTGGGGTCGGGTTCCAGAAACCCCCATGTCGGGGGTCGGTGGGGTAGATCGCCTATTGCTGCTGCCTCTATTCTATCTTACACCAGCCCATAGTGTGAGTTAATCTGGCTTCTTAGCGATGGGTCGTGCGATATCGGGGAAAAATCGCCTTCCCGGGCGGATCGCCTGCCCGTCCTACGGTTGTGATAAATTGGATGGAAGGAAACTATAGGGAACACGACATCAATGTTAACTAACGAATATCCAGTCCTGCGTCGGGGAGATGGCATAGACTACCCTGAGTTGAGAGAGTCAGTCAAGCTGCTGCAAAAATTACTGATCGAACTGGGATTTCTGAAGGAAGGGGCGACCTTGTTTGACCGGTGGATAGGGAGAAGCGAGACCGATGAGGGCCAGTTTGGACGAAAAACCGAGGCAGCGGTGAAACGTTTCCAGGAAAGTCGCAGCTTAATTGCGGATGGGGTTGTCTGGAGCTACACTTGGGACGCCTTGTTCAAGGCCAAAGAGGCAACCCCGGGGAAGCTGAGAAGACATGCTGTACTCCGGATCCGGGATGGCATTGATTATCCTCAGTTGCTTCTGGAAGTCAGAACCCTTCAGAACCTACTGAAAAAAGAGGGGTTTATGGAACCGTCCGAACCATCGGATGGGTTGTTTGGACCCGATACCCTGAATGCGGTGAAGAATTTCCAGAATAGTCGGGGTCTAGTGGCCGATGGCATGGTAGGTCAGGAAACCTGGTCACTATTATGGAATGAACCTATAGAAGTGTATCTGCCCTATAATAACCTGATCAGTTCTCTGAATTTGGACAGGATTATCGCTTCGATTACCTACCGGGAACTGCATCCCTATGCTTGGGAGTCGATTCCTTTAATCCTGCGGTCCTGCGATATCAATGGCGTGATCGATCTGGGACAAATCGCCTATATTTTGGCAACAGCGGAACATGAATCTCGTCTAGGGCAGTGGATGGAAGAATTAGCTAGCGGTTGGGCCTATGAATGGCGATCGGACTTGGGCAATAATCGGTCGGGAGATGGACCTCGCTATAAGGGACGAGGCTTTGTGCAAATCACGGGACGGCGAAATTATACAGATTGGTCCGGCAGACTGGGAATCGATCTGGTGAATGTTCCAGAAAAAGCAGCCGAACCAGAGCTCGCCGCCAAGATCCTGGTAATCGGGATGCGGGATGGAACCTTTGCCAATCACAGGTTGGGTCAATATATCTGGGGTTCCCGCCGAGATTTTTACAATGCCCGACGCATTGTTAATCGTCTCGATCGCGCAGCCCATATTGCGGCGATCGCGGAAGAATATTATCGAGTTCTTTAATCCCCGCGAGATATACCGAATCAGTGGATGGAAGAAGTTGCTAGCGGTGGAGACTATGATGGGCATCGGCGCATCCCGTATCCCTCACGGGACGCGCCGCGCATAGCCAGACCAGAAGTTCGTATAGGGACCAGAACAAAGCACTTAGGCAATAATCAGCCAGGAGATGGACCGCGCTATAGGGGACGAGGCCTTGTGCAAATCACGGGACAATGTGCTCTCCTCTCCGCGGAGAGGATGCGCTCCGGAGTGGTACGAATAGCGGAGGGTTCGTTACCCGGGGAGCTGGCTCTCCGGAAACATTGAAGGCGAGATTATACAGATTGGTCTCGCCGATAGGGAATCGATCTGGTGAATCTCAAAAAGCAGGGGAACCAGAGATAGCCGCCAAGATTCTAGTAATCCAGGTTCGTAGTAAACACTTTAGTGTTTCCCAGGTTGGATGATTGTATTCGGGGTGCCTGCCGCGCCGCCCAGCAAGAGGCGATCACGGAAGAATTATCGAGTCCTTTAACTTCTGCAAGATATCATGTCTGTCAAACATGTGAAAAGAATTCTGCTGTTGCTGACGGTTGTCATCGTGTCAACCTCAATAATATTGTTCGATACAATAACGTCAAAAACGCAATCAGCATCAGCGGTAAAGCCGCCGGAGACGGTTGACCCACAACCAAATCAAATAGTCCGCCCGGTAGGACCAGCAATTGCTCAAAGGCTGAAAAGACCGGTCAGATGAGCAATTTCTGAAAGAAATAGTCGCAAGATTCGTGAAATCATTCGTAACTCGTTAAACCGCGAATTGACTCGCGAGTCTACTATCCATCTGAACCTGTCGGACAAGAACAAGATTAGGCTGAATTACGCAAGACGCTGCTATAGGGGAACCGCTTGCCGTTTGGGTATAATAACAACAGAAAAATTAACCCAGGCACAAGAGAAACTGACTGGTACCGTTCCGGAAAAATCGGAAACATCTCTAGGGACAGGGATTACCGGCTATTTTGTCGATGGGACTTGTGGCGCTAATTGTTCTGATGCTACCCATAAGTTGGGACCAGAATGGGAGTCGCTATACTCTGGGCCTTAAGGCCAGCAAGAAAGAAACTCTGGTCGAGATGGCCAATGAGTTGGGAGAGAATGGGTTGAGAGAGTTAGTGGAGCCGATGCGAGAAATACCGATAAGATAGGGATTTATGAGGGAAGAGATGGGCAGGTATGACCAGAATGGTCAGCGCATCCAGGAGCTTCGACGTATGGAGAAGCGGAGAGGAGAGCAGGTCCAGTCAGAATTATGGAACTCCCCGGTAAAAGAGTATTTGGGCTATAATAAGCAGATAGGTTATCGTAATTTGAACAGGATAATCGAATCAATTCCTCAGTATCTGGGTCTGCGTCGCTATGCTTGGGAGTCAATTCCTTTAATCCTGCGGGAGTGCGATTGGAGTGGGGTGACCGATCTGGGACAAATCGCCTACATTTTAGCAACAGCTGAACATGAATCTGGTCTAGGAAAGTGGATGGAAGAATTAGCTAGCGGTTGGGCCTATGAATGGAGATCGGACTTGGGCAATAATCAGCCAGGGGATGGACCGCGCTATAAGGGACGGGGCTTTGTGCAAATCACGGGACGGCGAAATACAGATTGGTCTCATCGCCTGGGAATCGATCTGGTGAATTTTCCCGAACAAGCAGCCGAACCGGAGATCGCCGCCAAGATACTGGTCAGAGGGATGCGGGATGGAACCTTTACCGGTCACAGGTTGGGTGAATATATCTGGGGTTACTGGCGAGATTTTTACTATGCTAGACGTATTGTCAATGGTCTCGATCGCGCAGCCTGGATTGAGGCGATCGCCAAAGCATATTATAAAGTACTTTAATCCAGGAGAGATATCATGTCTGTCAAACACGTGAAAACAATTCTGTTGGTGACGGCTGTCCTGCTGTCAACATCTCTAATATTGTTCAAGACAATAACGTCAAAAAACGAATCAGAGGTAAACCAATCAGGGGTTGTGCAGCCCCCGGACAATTCAGAGGTAAACCAATCAGGGGTTGTGCAGCCCCCGGACAATGTTGACAACAGCACCAAGCCCGAACCGCCCCCGGACAATGTTGACAACAGCACCAAGCCCGAACCGCCGCACCAGATTTTTCAGTCCATTGTACCACAACTACAGCAGCAAACTCAGCTACCTCTATTATTACCAAGCTTCGTTCCCGGAGCCGATTACGGCCCTGTCTATCCGGTCGTCTCACCAGCAACATCGGACAACAAGTATGAGATTATGCTGGGTTATACAGAAGACTGCAATGGAGGAACGGCCTGTCGTTTGGGTACGATTTCGGCAGAAAGATTAACAGTGGCAGCGAAAGAATTGACTGGTGAGAGAGTAGACCTGGCATCGGGGATTACTGGCTATTTTGTCGATTTTACTTGTGGCGCTAGTTGCTCTGATGCTACCATAAGTTGGGACCACAAGGGGAGTCGCTATACTCTGGGCCTCAAGGGTAAGAAAGAAACCCTGGAGAAGATGGCAAATTCTGCGATCACTGCGCGAAAAATCGGCAAATAGGTGATGCCCACTTGACAAGGAATAGCACAGGAGTGATAGAGAAACCCGGTGTGAAGCCAACACTGGGTTTCTCTATTTATGGCAAGAGCAATTTATTGTCCATGTCATGTGAGATAATAAAGATGCCCCCGAAAGTGATATGATAGAAATATGTATCGATTAATATTGTACAGCAAGCAGGGCTGCCACTTGTGCGCCGGACTGCAAGAAAAACTAGAACAGATTGAAAATATCAACTTCCAGCTGGAAGTACGAGACATTACCAGTCGCGAAGATTGGTTTGCTGCTTATCAGTATGAAGTACCCGTGCTGACTGTAGATACTGGTACGGAACAGCAGCTGCCTCGTCCTTCCCCTCGTGCTAAGGTGCAGGAAGTGGAACGAATGCTAGAGAAATATCTGCCGACTGAATCAAAATAATTAGCTACCCTGTAGGGAAAAATGAAGCTGCGAGAGTTATTGGCAAGCATTCCTAATTTAGAAATACCAGACCATGAGGCGATCGACTCTGAGGTGAAGGGGTTAAGTACGAATTCCCAGACATGCAAACCGGGAGATTTATTTATCGGAATGCCGGGTACGCGAGTGGATGGAGGAGAGTTCTGGGAAAGCGCGATCGCCTCAGGGGCATGCGCGGCCCTAATTTCTCCAGAAGCCGCCCAAGGTTCCCAGGTAGAACCAGGGAACGAGAAAGCCAAAGATAATTGTATTGTGCGATTCGTTTAAAGTAAACTGACTTGACACAAATCAAGAAAGGGGAGCGTTACCAGGGAATCATTAGCCC
>JACOMV010000233.1 GCA_014324065.1 Hormoscilla sp. SP12CHS1
AACCTAACTCGGAGGGGAGCATACCGCTCAGGTCGTTCTTGTTCAGCTCGATTTTCGTCACCCGACCTTCAGAAACCGTCACCCCATGCCAGCGATTAACAACATTAGCAGAGGGGGGAGATGAGCTGCTGAAATCCCAGCCTGTCTGGTTCCGCCAATTCTCCCCATCCGTACTGGTATAGAGAGCCTTCAGGGCTGCATAATCATCGGCATTGAGCAACTCGTCCGGCGAAATCGGCAAATTACCGAAGATGTTAGAGAGAGCCTTCAGGGCTGCAGTATCAAGGGATAGAGTTGTCAGGCGCTGTTGCTTTCATCTAGCAGCAGAGTCGGCAGGCATAGAAAAGCTTTGGCTGCTCGATCGGGCGATCGCAGATGGAGATATTGCTGTGAGACTGTGGGGGGCACGAAAAATTAGCTCGGAATTCGAGGGAAATATTCTGAGCAGCTTCTTGTGGAAAATGAGCGGGAACAAGTTTATGCCCGTCCGCCGGGAAGCACTGCAAGCTTACGTGGAAAAGTTACCCGCCCAAGCACTGCCACAATTATACTCGAGTTTATGCGATCGCCACAGTTCCATCCGCGAGTTAGCCCGCTATTACCTGAACGAAATTGTCCCCATGGATTTCACGGCATTCTATCGCCAGGCCCTGACTAGCAATGTCGGTGGTAAACTTTGCGGGGCACTTTTGGGTCTGGGGGATGTCGGTGGCCCGATCGATGCTGATGTCGTAGTTCCTTTCTGTTCTCACCCTAACCCGAAAGTTTGCTGCGCCGCACTGCGGTCTGCTGCTAAGTTGAATGGAGATGTTCTCCTAGATCTATTTGTCGAGGCCCTCACAGACGATCGCCCCAGTATATCTCGCGCTGGACGTGAGGCCCTACTGGGTCGAGCAAGATTGGTTGGTGTCGAGGGTCTGGGGAAGATTTTTCGGCAAGATCCGCGCTTCCACGTGAGGAAAAATGCCCTGGTTTTGCTAGCAAAACTGGGTAAGTGGGATAGTTTGGCTTTTTTGATTTGGGCCTGTGGCAGTCTGGATCGGGCGATCGCCCATTTAGATGAGAATTATCTGCAAAGATGGCTGCGGCGGTACAACTCTCAGTTTTCCACACCCGATCTGGCACAGATGGCGGAAATAAACCGCGCGATCGCCGCATGCGATCGAGCTATGTCAGCCAATCTTAGAAAAGAGCTGCTGTTTGCGATCGCCCCCTTTCGCTAAATCATCACCCTCTGCACCGCGCATAAAGAAACCCGGTTTTTCTAAAAAACCGGGTGGCTCTCCTGGGTTTATAGTGTAAATTGTATACTGAGATACAATTTAGGACAATAAAAAAGGCTGAAAGCCTTGATTTGGCGTATATATAAGTTTTACTTATCACAAAAACCCAAGGAGACCCAGTTTCTGGGCAAAAGAGTGAAAGTGAGACGATCGCTCTTTAACATTATTTTCCCTCCACTCTCTGTTTTTTAACATTATTTTAACCTTAGTTGGCGAAATGTATCGTGCGGTCTCGGTCAAATCGCTCGCCTTAACATAACTTTAACTCCAAACCTGGGAAGCACTAAAGTGCTTACTACGAACGGCCTGGGAGCACTAAAGTGCTTACTACGAACGGCAGACAAAACTTAATATATTGACGCATAAGTTAACTTTACTTAAATAAAAAGAGAGGTTTATGTTAAAAGAAGTTGTAATTTTAATCTGGAGGGTTAGGAACAGGATAATCTCAAAAAAGAGTTATTGGATCAAAGCTAAAGGAGTATGTTATGGACCAAAAAGTCCTATCGGGCAGTCGCAATGTGGCCATTGTGGGCCCGTATTTAAGCGGTAAAACCACTCTACTAGAAAGTTTGCTGCATGTCACTGGCGTAACTTCCCGCAAAGGGAGCGTGCAAGAAGGTAATACGGTGGGGGATGGTTCCCCAGAGGCGCGATCGCGCCAGATGACTGTGGAGGTGAACTTTGCTAGCACTGACTGTGAAGGTATCCACTTCACATTTCTGGACTGCCCGGGTTCGGTAGAATTTGCCCAGGAAACCTATAATGCCCTCATGGGCGTGGGTGCAGCAGTGGTGGTCTGCGAACCGGAACCCGATCGGGTACTCGTTCTCGCCCCATTATTTAAGTTTCTGGATGACTGGAAAATTCCGCACCTGGTCTTTGTTAACAAAATGGACCGGGTTTGTACGGAGGATATCCGCTGCGCCACTAGCTTTACAGAGATACTCAAGGCGCTGAAAACTGTCTCTAGTCGTCCGGTCATCCCCCATCAATATCCCATCGGCAAAGGACAAGAACTGGTGGGATATATCGATCTGGTGAGCGAACAAGCTTATCATTACCATCCCGGTGCCCCGGCCGATCCGGTGCCCCTACCAGAGTCTCTCCAAGAGGAAGAGAAAAAGGCACGCACCCAAATGTTAGAAACTTTGGCGGACTTTGACGACCATCTGCTGGAAGAACTGATAGAGGAAATTGAACCATCCCAAGAGGAAATTGTCAAAGATTTGAAGATGGAACTGGGAGCAGATTTGATTGTACCCGTGTTCCTGGGTATGGCAGAACAAAGTGCTGGGGTTCGACCGCTGCTAGATGCCCTGCGGCGGGAAGCACCCGACCCGGCTGCTACTTCCGAACGGCGCGGAGTTAATACCTCCTTAGATACGCCTTTAGCTCAGGTATTGAAAACCTATTATACTCCCCAAGGAGGCAAGCTTTCTCTGGTGCGAGTTTGGCGGGGCAAGTTGACTGATGGTATGGTCCTCAATGGCGTCCGCACGGGTGGCATTTACCGCTTGTTCGGACAACAACAGCAGTCCTTAGCAAAAGCTTGTATTGGTGAAATTGTGGCCCTGGCCCGGATGGAGGAGATTAAAACCGGAGATACCCTCTCTACTGATGCTAAGGTGAAAGAACTGCTTCGGGCCGAACAGCTGCCTCCAGTTTATGCAATGGCGATCGCCCCGGAAAAGCGCAACGATGAAGTGAAGCTATCGGGTGCTTTGGCGAAGTTGCTGGAAGAAGATCCCTCCCTCTACTGGGAACAGCATGGCGATACCCACGAAGTTATCCTTTGGGGTCAGGGAGAAATTCATCTGAAGGTAAGTCTAGAACGGCTGCGGCGCAAGTACAACTTGCCGATGCATACCCACTTGCCCCACATTGCTTATAAGGAAACGATCCGCAAACCTGCTTCGCGGATACACGGGCGCTACAAGCATCAAAGTGGCGGTCACGGTCAGTTTGGAGATGTCTATCTAGATATTCAACCTCTGTTACGGGGGGAAGGCTTTAGTTTCAGCCAAAAAATTGTCGGTGGCGTGGTGCCGAAGCAGTATATTCCGGGCGTGGAAACGGGGGTGCGGGAGTATCTGGCACGGGGACCCTTGGGTTTCCCGGTGGTGGATGTGGCGGTAACTCTGACTGATGGTTCTCATCACTCGGTTGATAGTTCCGAACAAGCTTTTAAGCAAGCTGCCCGCATCGCCATGACCGAGGGAATGCCTAAGTGTCAACCGACTCTCCTAGAACCGATCGCGGCTATTGAGGTGACTGCACCCAGCGAGTTTACTTCTAAAGTGTTGCAGCTAGTTACTACCCGTCGGGGACAGATTTTGGGTTATGATGCTGTTTCAGATTGGCAGGGCTGGGATAAGGTTTCGGCTTACTTGCCCCAGGCCGAAATGCAGGACTTTATTATTGAACTGCGATCAGGTACTTTGGGGGTGGGCTTCTTCAACTGGAAGTACGACCACCTACAAGTGGTGCCAGATCAGCTCGCGGAACGGGTGTTAGCAATGAATGACAATGGTAATGGCAAATAAAATTGCCATTCGTTTGTCCCGTTAGCCCGCCGTTCAAACCCCTGCGTCATAGCTAAAGCCCGCCGTTCAAACCCCCGGTGTGCTTTAGCTAAAGTCGGTTGAAAACCGACTAAACAAATTGTTATTTTAGCTATAATAAAAATTAATTTTGCCTTGTGATATAGAGAAAAAGCGACTATCTTCTCGTTACCAGGTTCTACCTGGTAACGGTCTTCTGAGGCTCCCGCCTCATCCGTGCCTAGTCAAGTCTATCATACCTTTAAAAAAATGGTATAAGTAGGGTGAGCACCGCCCACCAGAAAATGATGGTGTCCCCTTCGCGATCGCCCTCAGAAGCTAATTTGTAGGATAATTTTTTTGTCGGCAGGCTATTTTTGAGGAAAGGGTTGTATAATGGAAAGAGGATATAGCTGTGGAGAACAGTAAGCATGACTGACTATCAACCCGATCGGCTGGACCGAATTGAAGCCTTAGTTGAAAAAATAGGTCAAATAGTCGAATCTAATGCCCGTGCTCTTGAGGCCATGACTGATAACATCAAGAAGTGGCAGCAAGAGTCGCAAATTTACCGCTCTCGTTTAGACCAATTAATGGCCCAGACAGCTCAAACTCAGGCTCAGGTGGTTCAAACTCAGGCTCAGGTGGCTCAAACTCAGGCTAATTTCTATGAAAGGCCAAATGAGTTGGATAAATGGCAGGAGGAACTATCTCGTAGAAAAGATAAACTTGCAGAAATTATGCAGTTCCTGACTCAAAAAAAGTAGGGTGGGCACCGCCCACCATGAAATGATGCTGATGTAAAGATCGCCCTCATAATCGAATGGTCGGCGAAAAAAAATTGGGTCGGCAGGCTAATTTTGAGCACATGGTTGTATAATGTAAATAGGATAAAGCTGTGGAGAACAGTAAGCATGACTGACTATCAATCCGATCGGCTGGACAGAATTGAAGCTTTAGTCGAATCTAATGCCCGTGCTCTTGAGGCCATGGGTGATAACGTCAATAAGTGGCAGCAAGAGTCGCAACGTGACCGCTCTCGTTTATACCAAGCAATGACTCAGCTAGCTCAAACTCAGGCTAATTTCTATGAAAGGCTAGATGAGTTGGAGCAACGGCAGGACGATCTATCTCGCCGACAACGTGAAATTGTAGAAATTCTCAAGTTACTGACTCAAAAATTGCAGTAGTAGGGCCTAATGGTCTATACTACCTGCCATCAAATTCTGCACAAGTCCTAGTTTCAAGGCGGATCCTGGGAACTAGATGATCGAGGATATTCATGTTACCTGCCCTAGGATAATTCGAGAATTTATGTCATAATGGAAGGAAGATTCTGTATGGGAGACTCGTGATGAATGTTGATGCTATCCTCAACCGCGCCTTGGCAGGTGATGATATTTCCTCCGCCGCCGGAGTGGTGCTTTTACAGCAAAAAGATGAACGCGCGATCGCATCTATCCGAGAAACTGCGGACCAACTGCGCCGCAAGCAAGCCGGCGATATCGTTACCTACGTCATTAACCGCAATATCAATTTCACGAATATCTGCGAACAGCACTGTAGTTTCTGTGCCTTTCGCCGGGATGAAGGGGAAAAGGATGCTTACTGGTTAGACTGGGGGCAAATTATAGAAAAAACTACCGATGCTGTCCGCCGAGGGGCGACGGAAATTTGCATGCAGGGCGGACTGAATTTGAAGGCCAAAATTAATGGTACTTCCTTACATTATTACATACAATTGGTGAGAACTATTAAAGATCGGTTTCCCCAACTGCATTTACACGCCTTTTCTCCCCAGGAAGTGCAATTTATTGCTAGGGAAGATGGCATTTCCTATGCTGAAGTGATTGCTGCTTTGCAGTCGGCGGGAGTTGATTCCATGCCGGGAACCGCAGCAGAAGTTTTAGATGACAATGTGCGGCGGGTAATTTGTCCGGAAAAAATTGATACGGCAACTTGGTTGGAAATTGTCGCCACTGCCCATAAGTTGGGAATGCCCAGTACCAGTACCATGCTTTGCGGTCACGTGGAAACGCCTGCACAGCAGATGGGGCATTTGGAAAAGTTGCGGATTTTGCAACAAAAATCTCTTCAGCAGGGAGAAACTGCCTTGACAGAATTTATCCTCTTGCCCTTTGTGGGACAAGAAGCGCCCTTACCTTTGCGGCGGCGGGTGGGACGGGATCAACCCGTTTTATCGGATGCTTTGTTGCTGACAGCGGTAGCGCGAATTTTCCTGGGAAATTGGATTTCTAATCATCAACCCAGTTGGGTGAAGTTAGGTTTAGCGGGTGCAACTGAGGCCCTGTGCTGGGGATGTAACGATATTGGAGGTACTTTGATGGAAGAACATATTACTACTATGGCGGGGGCCCAGGGGGGCACTTGCATGGAAGTGGAAACTTTACAGCAGGCAATTCGTTCTATTGGCCGTCCTTTCCGGCAGCGGGATACCCTTTATCGGCCTTTGCCAGAACTGCAACCTGCTATTTCTGTATAGGATATGATTCTTGGGAGTTAAATTCGGTATCCATGAGGTCTTTTACCTTGGCAAAAATTTCTACTTCTGCTTGTTCTTGATCTGTAAGTTTATCGTAAAAGTATGGTTGAGAAAACCATTCGGTAAAAGCCATTGTCGACAAGCCATTCTCAGCGATTTCAATCTGCCAATATTGAGAAACTCGACTGTCAACAACTTCAAATAAAGGGGCAGGATTTTCTTGGGGATAGTAGATGTAGTTATCATCGCAGATATAGTACCATACTTGTCCCTGCCATGTGTAGAGGGCATAAAATGCGTATTCTTTGCCAATTGTTAAGGTAAATTTTAGTTCTTTTGTGTAACCCACGCGCGGGTCGAGATAATTTTCAAGAAGGGTATCTCCAGTATTGGCAATACAGCGAATTTTCATAACTTATCTTACTGATTTGTCGGGGTAGTTTTGGTTATTAAAATTGAACTCTTTTCAGTTGTAGTTGTAGGGTGAGCACCGCCCACCTGGTACTGTGCTGGGCTTCAATTTTGGACTAACCTATCTATCTGGATAATGCATTGCGCTATGAATGACACGCAGAATTTCTACCGCATTCCCTTTAACCCTGTATATGAGAATGTAGGGTGTTTGAGAAATGACCAGTTCCCTGGTGCCTTCCACACGACCAACTCGCCCCATCAAAGGATAGTCTGCCAGTTGACTCGCGGCATTCTGAATTCTGGTAACGATTCGCGCCCCCGCCTCTGGATTGTCTCTAGAGATGTACTCGTGAGTTTGTTCCAAATTTCGCAGCGCTTTTTTCAGCCATCTAATTTTCATTGGTCAACTTGGCAAATACAGCTTGTACCTCTTCTTCACTAGCAAAGTCTCCCGCCTCTGCTTCCAATAACCCCTTCTCGATCTCCTCAATCTGCCACCGGTGTATCTCCAGATAAGAGTCTATTGCTGCCTGTAGCACATAGGTTCGGTCGCGATCGATCGAAGTCGCGATCGTCTCTAATTCCCTGATTTTCTCCCGATCAATTTGAAACGTAATCGTTTCCTGGCTCATATCTCATCTCCTCCATTCCACATAAGTGCCTTACAATAATTATATCACTCTTTGTCATTGTCTGATTTGGGCGATCGCCTCTCCGTCACCAATATTTCATGGTGGTGCTACACAAAGCTACCAAATGTATAATTTAGGGTGGGCGCTGCTCACCTTACCGCTACTGGTACTGTATAACCTTTTGAAAAGCAGTAAGTAATCCTAGCCGTTCTGACCAAATGTCTGATTTTAATCGTTCTGAACTACTGTTGGTTTTGCTGGAACTTAATTTCGGCACCAGTGGCCCGATCAAGTTTTATCAACATCTCCTGACAGTCCCTGACAGTGTTGGCTCAATTATAACAATGTTCGACAACCACAAATACTCTAGGTTACAAAAATTTACAATCTTTTCTTCCAGATGTACTCGCAAGCCGTTTACTAAGGTCGCAGTGCCTTCGGAAGCCATCTAATTGGCCAACTTGGCAAATACAGCTTGCACTTCTTCTTCACTAGCAAAATCTGCCGCCTCTGCTTCCCATAATCTCTTCTTAATCTCCTGCTGCCACCGGTGCATATCCTCGATTTCCACCGCGAGTATCTCACCTCCTATATTCAAGCAAAGTGCTTTACAATAATTATATCACTATGCTCGGCAATGGATGGGATATAATGGCTGAAACTATTACCCTGCAAATCCCAGATACTCTCTATCTCCGCTTGGTTAACACTGCCCGCGCACGATCGCGAGCGCTCGAAGAAGTGATGCTGCATGCATTACTTGTAGGTAGTCCCCCAGAATGGGATGACGCACCAGAAGAGTTTCAGGCTGACCTTGCCGCCTTGGACAAACTGGACGATACAGCTTGTTCGCTATTTAATTAGTACAATAACAGCATTTAGTAAACCAGTTCTTAAACGTATTTGTTCCCATCA
>JACOMV010000234.1 GCA_014324065.1 Hormoscilla sp. SP12CHS1
GAGCCGGATGAGGTGAAAGTCTCACGTCCGGTTTTGAAGACGAGTCGGTCCGGTGACGGACTGGCTTAGTTTAATACCCGCGTTACTGTCACTAGGATCTTGGGTGAATTGCGCCAGGAGGGTTGGCTGAATATTGACTGGCAACTTCATATAATTATTCGGCCTAGCATGAGGGGGTAAAGACTAAAGTCTTTACTACGAACGGGCGGGGAAAGACTAAAGTCTTTACTACGAACGGGGGGAAAGACTAAAGTCTTTACTACGAACGGGGGTAAAGACTAAAGTCTTTACTACGAACCGGCGATCGCTCCTTTATCCCCGTTCAATTCTCTCTATCCCACTCTTCCCCACCGGGTAATTTCAATAATTCGGAATAGATGAGATCTCGTAAATTCTTACTCGACGGAGAATAAATCAAATTCAGAAACGAAGATGCTGTCTTCACTATCTGGGTTTTGTCTACCAGTTTCTGGAGTTGACGTGGATTATAGGCACCATTGGCCACTTCGTCGCTGGCGGTGAAAATCGCATCTGACAAACTTTCCTCTAGGAACTCATCCCATTCATCTTGTTTGATGTAGTATGATGTTTTATTTTCCTTGATATTTAATCCTCGGATCTTCAGAATTGAATCTCGAATTGAAGCTGCCCAAGAAGTTGTTAGACGCTGTTCCACTTGGTTTTTGATTAAATGAATTAGCATTCTCACGATAAAACTCTCGATATTTTGCAAAATCGCTTTCTTACTCATCCCTTCCAGTTCGTCTACTAACATTAATGCCTCGTTATACCGACCTTCCAGGATGCAGGTTCTGATGTCTGTTAGTTCTTGAGTCATGGCAATCTTTTCCAAGCAAATTTCAGTCTGTCCTTATTGTACTATCTCTGTGCGCGATCGGGGAAGGGTGCATCTCATATTTGCTTAGCCGCCCGAACCGCGCCCGAACCCTAAAGGGCCCGGCTACACGAACAAAGCCCCAGCTCCCCGGGTAACGCCCCCTCCGCTGCGCAGGGGCATGCATTGAGATGCATCTATCGGGGAAAGACTAAAGTCTTTACTACGAACGGGGGGGGGAAAGACTAAAGTCTTTACTACGAACGGGGGGGAAAGACTAAAGTCTTTACTACGAACGGGGGGAACTGCTGAGGATTTCGTCGAGTTGGCTAATTCGCAATCTCATTTGCGCTAGTTCCCGATCGAATGCTGCTCGACTCAGCAACCGCCCTTCCAGATAGCAGGTTTTTCCTTGACTCCAGTCCGTGCTACAGTCGGCTTTTGCTGCTATAGATTTCATATGTGCTAGGCGTTGAGCTAGATCCCGGCGTTCATCTTCTAATTCAAGTCGCTTTTGCGCGGCTATTTCTAGTTCAGGCTGAGAGGCTCTCAAAGTAAGGGTTTGACGGCGATATCTAGACTGAAAATTGGAGATTCCCAATGAAAACACTGCCCCCTAATGTAACAGCCTACCGAGAAACACCTATTTTTACGCAAGAGACTATTCCCAAAGGACTGCTCGATCGCCACAGGACAAAAGAGGGGAGTTGGGGCAAAATTTGTGTCATATCTGGCCAACTTTGCTATCGAATCCTCACAGAACCCCCAGAAGAACACGTGCTAACACCATATTCACCAGGTATTGTTGAGCCCCAGACACCACATGAAGTCGAACCTCTCGGCCCGGTGGAATTTTATGTAGAGTTCTATCGCCAAGCGGAAAGCTAACGTTCCTCCGAGAGTAGCTTCGCCCTGGCGAGATAGAGATGCACCCCACCATCTTTCCTTCAAGATCGTGATTCATAGAAGTCAAATGCATTATTGATTTTCTAACTCATCAATTAATGCTCGAACTTGCGATCGCAGTTTAGGCAACTTATCGCCATCCTCAATAATCTTCCACACTACTTCCATATCTACTCCCCAATAATGATGTGCAAGGACATTCCGAAAATCCACAATATCTCGCCAAGGAATATGGGAATAGGTTGCTTTCAGATCATCTGATAGGTTATTCGCCGCTTCTCCAATAATAACCAGTTCGTGCAAAACAGCCATTTGCACCATGCGCCTGTGCAAAAACGCATCCTTTCCTCCATCTTGAAGATAGGACGCGATCGCCTCAATGGATTCTTTGATATGATACAGAAAAAACAAAGGACTTTTAGATGATGAACTCATAGAGCGATCGCCTCTTGTAAAACCTGTTCTCGAATCGAGTGATGCAAGGCGCTGCTATGCACCACATCAACTTTACACCCCAAAAGCTCTTCCAGAGCGCGAGCAAAGCGAATAAAATCAAACAAATTCTGTTCGGGAGTGCGATCGACGATAAAATCTACATCGCTAGTTTCCGTTGCTTCACCCCTGGCCACGGAACCGAACACCCGCACATTTGCTGAATGATATTGTCCTGCTAATTTGAGGATATCGTCACGGTATTGGTGTAAATTTTCCAGATTCATGTTCGCAATTACTTAATTTTCCTAATCTCCTTAACTATAATGAATATCTGTATGAATGTCAATCGTTTAAACAGGTTCCTCGATGGAGCGCGTCCCCGCTGGGAACGATCGCCTTTGAGGCTCTGCCGTGATTTCCAGGAGGCAAAGCCTCTTGGTGGACGTTCCCAGCCAGAGTCAGGGAACGAGAGAACTAGCAACGAGAAATGTTAAGCTTCATTTTATGTTATGCTTGTCTGAGGTAATGTTAAGCTAGATAGTAAACCACTCCTAAACAAGTTAGACACAGCAATGCCACAACCCCTTTCACAGAACAGATACCCAGACTGCTTGGCTCTGGAATTGGCTGTAACACCAGTGCAGTCATCTACCCCCGAACTTCTCGAACTCTACGTCACCCTCCGCTTTCAGGAACATTGGGAAAATTTGGGTGCAGGTCGCGTTAAACTCGGTCTTACGGGCGGACAGCTTCACCTCAAGTTGTCCAACTGTAAAATGCCTCCCTCTCGCAGTCATCCCCTAGAACTGGCAGAACTCGACTGTCGCGCGATCGCGGAAGGGACAGCAAAGAACCCCATCTGGGCATTGAGCGCCAACAGTGGCAAGATATTGAATGGTAGCCTCAACCACGTGCAGTTGCCAACAGTGGAACTAACGGGTACGCCAGCTATTGTCGAAGCGACATTTACGGTCTCGGCGTCGGAACTGCAGGTAAGTGATGCCGAGGGATTGTGGTCCTACAGCATCAGCCCGAATAAATTGGCTATATTAGATAGAAAAATCGCCTTAGTTCTGCTGTCCGAGAAGTTACAGCCTTATCTGAGTCGGGCCTGGTGGCGATCGGATGCTGAAGTCCAACAGCAACCCACCCCGGAAGCAAGTCTGGATATTGCTCATATCCAAGGGGCGATCGAGAGGATAATGAAAGCCGAAACCGATGACTTTTTGGAGTTAGCGAAAAAAGTAGGATTAAAACCCGCCGAGGATTTTGTGGGGGCGAAGCTGCTGGGGACAAATTTAAGCAGTGCGGACTTAAGTGGAGCCAACTTGCGGCGGGTTTACCTGCGGGGGGCTGACTTATGCGATATAGACTTGAGCAATGCCGATTTAAATGAGGCCAACTTAGGGGGTGCGGACATGAGTGAAGCTTATTTAAGCGAAGCGGACTTAGGAGGAGCTAATTTGCGTCGAGCCAGTTTAGCATTAGCGAATATCAGCGGAGCGTACCTAGTGGGAGCAAATCTGAGTGAAGCGAATCTCAGCAATGCCAACTTGAGCGATAGTAACCTGAATGGTGCTAACTTGACAAGTGCAGATTTAACAGGTGCGGGGGTAGTCTTAGCGAACTTAACTGACGTGGAGTTAAGTGATGCTAAAGTAGAGAATGCCCGGTTTAAGGATAATCCCGGGTTGACAGAAGAAATGAAGCATGACTTGCAACAACGCGGGGCAATTTTCGAGGATTGAACATCATCAACCTTTAACGGGAGCATATCTCTTTGGGCAGATGCATGGATCGAGGGTGCGCGAGGGGTCGGTAAAGTAGCTATGGCAGCCCTTCGAGCTTTGAGCAAAAATACTTATGGCAAAATTGACATACTCTACTATTGACATTTTGCCTGTGTAATGCCATAAGCCTGTGTAATGCCATAATAGTAACGATGGACTTGACAATGATTGCTCCTGGCGATTGAGCATATGGCAGCCCCTTCGGTAACTGAGCAAAAATACTTATGACAACGTGAGATGCTCCCACCTTTAACTGGGTGTATCTCACGTTTGTAGCCCTTATCCTAAAGGGTAGTCTATCGAATAACTTTACTTTAGAAAGGATTGAAAATGCAAGAAATCAAGTATGAAGGATTCTGGTGGCTTCCATCCGATTCCGAGAACAAAGTAGCGGGAGATTTAACCTTTTCTAATTATAATGGGATCGAATTAAACATAAGAGGTTCATTCGTTAATATTATGGATTTATCGATGCAAAAGGAGTGGCAATCAAAAACTTATAAAGTTATACTAGGCATTTCAGAAGAGGGAAAAATAATTACTATTTATGACTCCATATTGGAGAAGCATGTTTTTCGTTTTCCTGGGTATGATACCCAAAAGTATAGATCCCAAATATTGTTTATTGGCGCTCACTTTACTGATCCTAATGATATACTGTTTTACAAAGCAGAAGTAGATTATAGCTACTTGTCTGACTGGGCTAACCTGTCTGTGCCTATGCCTGCTACCAAAAGTCGGGAGTATAATTTTAGTTACACTTGTCCATAAAATATTAGTGCAAAGATCGAGCAGGGTCAAATATCTGTAGTATACAGATATTCAAGTGTACGTGATTTAAGGCATGTTGAATTTAGGCCATCTACCTGCTTGCAAATTGAACCAAAGGAGGAATTGTCATTTGATGATTTTTCCTCTCAATTTATTTACCCTATTAAAGATTTCTTGACTTTAGCAACTAATATACCAAATTCGCTGACGAGTGTTTGTTTATATTCCAGTCGTGCTCTTAAGGAAATTCCTATTCAAGCAATCTTTCAAACCGAGTTCCGTGAAAATATAGGTAAAAATCAAGAGCACCTTTTTTCACTTGAAGACATTAAAAGTAATTTTAGCCTTGTGATGCAAAAATGGTTCAATGTAGTTAATGAATTGGGCATGGGCAGTCTATGCAATCTTTTTTTTAGCGTTTTTAGCGTTCTTTACAGTAAGGAAATGTATGCGGAACATAAGTTTCTCAATCTTGTGCAAGCCGCTGAATTATATCATCGTCTCAAAAAGAATAATCAAGTATTGTCAAACAATGAACATACAGATCGCCTCAATTCGATACTAAATAGTATTCCTGAAGATCACAAAAAATGGCTAAAGCAAAAACTTGAATTTAGTAATGAGCCAACTCTCAAAGAAAGATTAGCTGATTTATTAGATTCAACAAAAGAAGTAATTATACCTTTAATTGATGACCCGAAAAACTGGATAGCCAAAATTAAGAATACCCGAAATTACTATACCCACTATAATCAATCTCTTAAGAAAAAAGCAGCTAAAGGTGAGGAGCTTTTTTGGCTTACTCAGGAACTATCTTTTGTCCTACAGACTTGTTTACTTATTGAGTTGGGATGTTCCCCAGAACGCAGTGCTGAGTTAGTTCAGAAAAACAAGTACCGGCAAAGGGTAAAAGAAAATTCCCAATAATTAAGATTTAAGCTATAGCTAATTGCCAATGGATAATTGATAATATTCCGTAGGTTGGGTTGACGCCAGGAAACCCAACCCGCAAGGAACCACATTTAATTCAGGAGAGAATATGAAAAACGTCTCCATTGACCTACCAGAAAGCGTATTTCCAGCCCTGAGAAAAGCCCCCGATGAATTTGTCCGAGAAATGCGAATAGCCGCAACTGTAAAATGGTACGAACTCGGAGAAATATCTCAAGGTAAAGCAGCGGAAATTGCTGGTTTAAACCGGGCGGAGTTTCTCGATGCTTTATTTCGCTACAAAGTTGATTTCATGCAATATACGGCTACAGAATTAGCTGAGGAAATGGCGAATGTTGAGTAATCGCGTTATCATTAATTATTCTGTAATTTGTCTCGTTCCCTGTCTCTGGCAGGGAACGTCTTCGAGAGGCTCTGCCTCGGGTGTCACTTGACATTAATTATCCCAGATCTCTCGTTCCCTGTCTCTGGCAGGGAACGTCTTCGAGAGGCTCTGCCTCTGGTGTAAATTAAGTAGTTAGACAAAATTAATTACACATCGCCTGGGCGCCAGAACGCTGGAAACGCTTGTAACGCAGGGACTGCTCCCCAGCAATGATTTTCCCACGACCTGGTAATCTTCTCTGGAGGCAGAGCCTCCAACCTACCAATACCAGGCAGAGCCTGGTATCGAGAGAATATCCTGCGATCGAGAAAAAAAAAACCGCAGCGTTGGGTTGAGGAACGAAACCCAACCTACAGTTTATTAACATAGTTTTAGTCGGTTTTAACCGACTTTAGCTATTAGCGAACCCCCGGCGGGATGGCAGCGAAGTGATTGCTATAATTAAACCTTCCCCTGCAATGCTGCTAATTCTTCTTCAATGGACAAGGGTTGATATCCCAAGGCAAAGGCTTTAGAACTATCTAAAGATACATCCGGTGGTCTGGGTGCTGCCATTTGGATGTCTTGTTGGCGGCCAGGTTTCAGTTTTGCTTGAGGAAGTCCCAGCACTTCTGCCATTATCCTACCAAAATCATACCGCGATATTCGTTCTTTCCCTCCCAAGTGCAGGATCCCTGCATTTTCTAAGGCCAACAGCAGTCCCCGCCCTGCGGTTGTAGCGCTGACAGGAGTTCGGAATTCGTCGATGAATAAATTCAGTTCTTTTCCTTCCCTCATGCTTTTGATGAAGGGTTGGATAAAGCTACTCCCATGGGGCGGCGCGGCGCCAAACATTAATGGTATCCGGCAAATTGCTACTTGCCCATGGCGCGATCGCATCTCTATTTCTGCCTTGACCTTTTGTTCGCCATAATAGCTAATAGGAGAGACGGGGTCAGTTTCCCGATAGGGAGGGTTTCGGCCATCGAATACCAGATCCGTGGAGGTAAAAACACAAGGAATTTGGCGATCGGCACTCAATCCGGCAATATAGCTAGAGGCCGTGACATTAATATGGTATGATTCGGTGGGGTGAGTTTGACAATAATTGGGACTAGATTGAGCAGCAGTATGGATAACTGCTGCTGGTTTAATTTCCTGGAAGAGGTCTTTGAGATACTGAAAATCTCGCAAGTCAGCTTGCAGAAGGGTGACGCCGGGAATGGCCAGGGGTTGCCCAAAGTAGGTGCCGTAAACTTCCCACTCTTGTTGGGCCAACTGGCACATGTTCCATCCCAAAAAACCGCTAGATCCCGTGACTAATAATTTTTTCATCAGGTTACGATCGCATTTATTGAGGTACTATTATATATAGAGGAAAGAGAATTAACCATGTCTAAAGCAGCAGACGATTTACTCAAACAAGGAATAGGCCAATTTCAGACCGGTGACGTAGCAGCAGCATTACAGTCTTGGCAGCAAGCCCTCACCCTCTATCGGGAAGCGGACGATCGCAAACGAACGGGGGCAGCCTTGGGGAATTTGGGGGCGGCCCATGAGGCCCTCGGAGAGCTGCCAGTCGCCCTAGATTACTATCAGCAGCATCTGGCGATCTCCCAGTCAATCTCGGACTGGCGGGGACAATCCAATGCTATGGAAAATATAGCTAATATTTACCATAGTTTGGGAGAACTGTCAAGGGCAATAGACTATTATCAGCAGCGGTTGGCGATCGCCCGAGAACAGCAGGATCTTGAGACATCGGGCAGGATCCTGTGGCAGTTGAGAATGACATCTAAGGAGATGGGAAATGAGCAAAAGGCGATCGCCTTTTGCCAGGAACAATGGGCGATCGCGCGGCAGAGGATTTCCGCAGTAGAAACGGGGGACTTTATGGAAATCGCGGAACAGGTAGGTTTAAACCCGCTGGAAGACTTCGCGGGGGCGGACCTGAGTGGAATCAACCTGTACTATGCTAACCTAGGCTGGGCAGATTTACGGGAAACAAATTTGAGTAATGCCGACTTGACATTAGCAGACCTGAACAATGCGAAATTAAGTAAAGCTAATCTGAGCAATGCCAAGTTAAGTAATGCCAATCTGCGGGATGCAGATCTCAGCTATGCCAATCTTACGGGAGCAGATTTGCGCAGTATCCTCCCCCGTGTTAATCTGAGTTACGCGCAATTGCAGGGAGTAAATTTGAGCAGTGCTTATTTACAGAAAGCCAATCTAAGTCATGCGGATCTGAGTGGGGCAGACTTGACAAATGCCGACTTAATCGATGCTAACCTGAAAGAGGCTAAACTCAAAGGGGCGTTCCTCAAGGGGGCAAATGTGGAAAAAGTGGACTTCAGAGAAACATCAGGTATTTCTCAGCAGATGAAAATTGACCTGATGGAGCGCAGGGCGATTTTTGAGTAAAATGATAGGTGAGGACAAAATGATTGTGTATGGGAGCAATAGAAATGACTGCTGTAACTCTGAAACGCTTTACCATAAAAGAATATCACCGGCTGGGAGAAATGGGATTCTTAGGCGAGGATGACAGAATTGAATTGATTCGTGGAGAGATCGTACAGATGCCAACTAAAAGACCCCCCCATTCAGTCTGCAATACCCGTTTGTGGAAGGAGTTAAGTAAGCTTCTTGGCGATCGGGCTGAGATCAGAATACAAGAACCTATCACCCTCCCGGCTGATAGCGAACCTCAGCCCGATGTGGTAATAGCACGCGATCGCCCAGACGAATATTTATCGAGTCATCCCGAACCGGCGGATATCTTCTTAGTGGTGGAAATTGCAGATGCGACATTGAGTTACGATCGCAACAGGAAGTTATCCATCTATGCTGAAGATGGGATTACAGATTACTGGATATTCAACTTGCAAGACAAGCAACTGGAAGCATACAGCGAACCTTATCGAGATTTGCAGGGCAAGTTTGGCTATGCTAGCAAGCGGATTTGTTTGCCGGATGCAGTTATTGCTATCCCCGGTTTCCCCGATCGGGCTCTAAATTTAGGGAAAATATTTCCAGGGGAGAAGCAGTCGGAGGGATAATGAGCGATTTAATAAGTCATAATCATGAGGAGAATTGGCAAAGCCATGTCTCAAGCAACCATAACTGATGTTTCCTTAAACCAGACGTTCGATCGACTAGCCCAAATCAGCCAACTGCCACCTAATTGGGATTCTTATGGCGCAGAACCAGTGTCGTCGGTCGCTGTAGTAAAGGCTTGTCAGCTTCTAGTTAATGTGAAAGAATCATGCTATAATTTGGTGGGCGAAAAAGTGCTACCCTTTGCGGTGGCACCCCTTGCTGATGGTGGCGTGCAAGTGGAATGGCGAGGAACAATGGGTGTTCTGGAGGTAGAAATTAGCCCGGACGGCGAGTTCGGCTATTTGTCGATCGCAGGAGAAGGAAATAGTCGCAAATTTGAGGAGAAAGATCGTGCTGACTTGGAAGAAGTGCTTTCCCTGGTGTTATAGGCGATCGGCCGATATCTATAAACTCTACCAGAAAAATGCTGATTGATATCAACAACCCTGGAGAAGTGCTCAAATCTAAGGGATTTAGAGAAAATCCCAATCGACCTGGAAGTTGGGGCAAATATGACGGCCCTAATGGCAGATTTAGGGAATACTGGAGAGTGGATAAAGCGGAACCAGGAAAATTAGGTTGGCGAGGTCGCGACCACGTTCATCACTATAATAGCAAACAACATTTAGATCCCAATACGCTCTTCGATCCAGATGCACCCTATCCAGTCACCTAGCCCTAGGGTGACCCTAAAGATTTGTGACGATCGAATAGAAACAGGAAGATAAAAAATTCATGTGTGTATTACTAAAAAACTTAGAGATACTTGAATGGCTGTGGCACGACGCAGACCTGCATTTGCTGACAACAGCTTGGTCGGATAGCGGTGAGACATCGGTCAGTTTGAGATGCGAACTAAACCCAGAAGAATTGAGAAAACCCCTGTTCCAGTTAGGAATTGAAACCAGTATCGTCGATGTCCAGTTTCGCCCTGTTTGGCATCTGAAAACAGATTTAATTGGTGACATAGCCGATCGGGAAGTCGTGCTAGATTGGCATGTTAGCGATCGCACCCCGGCGATCGAGCTTCTCAGGCGCAACGGTGCCGCCAGGGATGTAGAGCTTTTACATCATCAGATTAAGGGGTCAGGAGGGTCTACAATTGATATTATCTGCGAGATGATTTGCCTAGAGGAAGTCAAGCCACAAAAAAGCGAGATAATGATACTATCCCGCTGATTTTCCAGAGAATGACAATGGCAAGGCGCGATCGGCCCAGCGATATCGCGCGAGTATAAATCCGCCTGCGCAGACTATAATCGTAAGAGGGAAGGAATTCACTATCGCCGGTTCCCCCGATCGGGCTATAAATCTTCCTGAATATAGTAGCTTTCTCTCTTCTGATCGTAGCCTTGCTGCTCTTGCCGATCTACTTTATCCTGCTACGCTGATGTAATTGACCCCCAAAAATAAGTACAAAAACTCATGGCTATCATCCTAAATAACTTAGATATCATTGAATGGCTGTGGCACGACATGAAGAAGCTGACAAAAGCTTGGTCGGATAGCGGGGAGACATCGGTCAGTTTGAGATGGGGTGTGGTCAAAAGTAGTTGATAGAGTAGAGAATAGTCAGACAAACAAGAAACCGGGTTAGAGCGGCCAAATCAGGCGCAACAAAGCGGTATTTGATCTATAACCCGGTTTCTGGCCCCCGCGCGAGGGCCCCCGAACTGGTCAAAACCCAACTGGTTTTGACCACACCCGTTTGAGATGCGACTACCCCAGAAGAATCGAGAGAACCCCTGTTCGAGTTAGGATTTAAAACCAGTATCGTCGATGTCCAGTTTCGCTCCGTCTGGCGTCTGAAAACAGATTTAGTCGGGGACATAGCCCATCGGGAAGTCGTGCTAGATTGGCATGTTAGCGATCGCACCCCAGCGATCGAGCTTCTCAGGCGCAACGGTTACGAATATTTCTCTAGACGGCCAATATGAAGTAGCGAAAATTGATAAGTTAGTGGCAGAATTATTACGCAAAGTCGCAATCACTAAAACTGGCTAATCGATCGACAAAAGATGAACTGATGTCGGGTGCATCTCACTTTTGTAATCTAGTCTAGCCCGCGCAGCGGGCTTTGTTCTTGTAGCCCCACCCTTTAGGGTGAGGGCGTGGTAAGGGTGAGGGCGTAGTAGCTATAATAGAAGAAGTAATCGTGGGGAAAATAGATATGTACCAACCAGTAGCGCCTGCGAAGCTCCTAACATTTGAGGAATATCGGTTCTACCAGGGAGAACCCGATGTTCTCTACGAACTATTCCGAGGACGTTTGATGCCAATGCCAACCCCAAATCATTACATACCAGAATCTGTCATTTTCTCGTTTCTATCCTGCTGCGTCACTTTGCCAGTCAAAATCTAGCTTTAATAGCCACAGATATCACGGGAGTCAGAACAGAAGTTGATGGTTCTCGCATTCCAGATGTCGTAGTTTGCTCGACCGAACTCTGGGAGCGATCCTGTGACCCGGTGCTGGTATTCTTGACTTTGGGGAAACGCCAACCCTAGTCATTGAAGTCACATCTGAAAATTGGCGGGAAGACTACCTTCGCAAACGGGCTGAATATGCCTCGATCGACATTCCCGAATATTGGATAGTAGACCCTAACAGGGATCGCGTCTGGATCTTGAGCAATCCTGAAGGTGACGAAGGTTACGATCGGGTAGAATATCTACGAGGGGAATCCTTCAGTTCGGTGCAGTTTCCCCAACTGGTTTTATCAGTTAATACAGTCCTTGCGCCTCCAGTGGTGGAAGATTTAATCAGGGATGAACAAGCACAACTGCAACAAGTTCAACGACAGAGAGATGAACAGCAAGAAAGGGCCGAACGAGCGGAAAAACGGGCACAAATGTTCGCCGCTAAGTTGCTGGAAATGGGATTAGACCCAGACAGGATCTAGAACGTCGGTCAGTCAATAAACCCTGTTTATGGCTTCTACTGCACTCGCGATAGCCTCTATATTTTTAGTCAAATATAGAGGGCGATCGCATTATATACCATAATCAGAATAGCCGCTGGAAAATCAAATGGCAGCATCTCACCTTAAAATCAATGTATGCACTCCGACTCACTCAGACTGTAAAATCAATGCCAAAGCCCGATCGATAATTTACTCTCGATCGACCATTTGTTCCAATTCCCTAACCTCGTAGCGTTCTCCATCTATTTCTAAAGAAGCCTTGTTAATAGCTTGTCGATAAGCTTTTTCTAAAGTGAGACGCAAATCTTCTGAATACAAGTAAAAACCCTTAGATTGAGGGCGCAGATTTAACTCCTGAATTTCTAGAACCGAATTGCGAATGGAAACCTCCCCAGAACCGGTAGAGCGATTTTAAACTTGCTGTTTAATCAGATGCAGCAGTAGAATAACGGCAAAACTACGAATATTGTTAATGATATCCTTTTTGCTCATTTCTTCAAGTTCTTCGACAATGGCTAAAGAACCTGGTAGATCGCCTTTTAGCAGCAAATCTTTGAGTGCCAACAATTCTTCCATAACGACCACCTCAAGCCATGGGGGTTTTCCAGTAGAGAACTACAGTCATATTAATAGCCCCTGCGATCGCATTCTCGCCACAAAAGGAGATTCACCAGCTTCGCGGCGCAACTTTTCAGCATACTGGTATCGTCGTTCCATGTCTGCATCAAGCTCTTCTTTACGATCCCAGTAATATGCTAATGCTGAATAAATTTGGCTCATTTTGATATGAGGATAATGCAAGTGCAGCTCTTGAGGACTCCAACTGTAAGCATTTTGAGCCGTGACCAACTCAATAACTTTTATGGTGGTTCCGGCGATGATGGGAACCCCCGCATCGTCAATTATTATGTGTTTGTACTCAGTCGCAGTCATTGTTCTCTTTCCGATCGCCTGTTTGATTATCTTATCGAAGCACGATAGCATCTACAGATGATTATACCGTGCGATTCGTTTAAAGTAAACTGACTTGACACAAATCAAGAAAGGGGAGCGTTACCAGGGAATCATTAGCCCTG
>JACOMV010000235.1 GCA_014324065.1 Hormoscilla sp. SP12CHS1
TTTACGAGAATATACTTATTTTTCGGACATACACAGTAGTTGAAATTTGTCAAGTATTATTAATGGACCGACGCTCTAGCTTGGGCAAAAATTGCATGGCATATTACCTGAGTGAAGTATGGATGACCAGAGGACAGCGATAAGATTGCCTGAATTGCATCAGAGTCGTATAGCCATTTTTCCTGAGATTACGTCCATCCGCGCCAGGTTTGGTGTACCTGGCAGAATTAAGCAATGTCATATCAAATCCGGAGGAGTATTGTCCTGGAATTGTGGAATAATTTTTTTTGATGACCTCTCCCCAAACTGCCCCAGATGTAGGATAATAGAAAGAACAATTAACTAGCAAACAACACCAAACCATGAGTATAGATATTAGTTCCTTGCTTGAGCGATCGCCGAAGATCCGGCACAACCGACCCCGAATTGCGGGAACGGGAATAACGGTCCACCGCATTGGCATCTGGTATAAACTAGGACATAGCGCCGAAGAAATCGCCCGTCGGTACGGACACTTGACAATAGCCCAGGTGTATGCAGCTTTAGCCTACTATCATGCTAATCGAGAGGAAATCGATGCTGAAATTGCCGCTGACGAGGAAGAAGCCGATCGGCTGGAAAAGGAATATCTGGAAAAAAAACAACTGGTGCTGCAATGAAAATAAGGCTGTATCTCGATGAAGACGCAATGGATGGCGACTTGGCACGAGCATTACGCCTGAGGGGCGTAGATGTTACTACCGCGAATCTAGAAGGAATGGCAAATTGTGCCGATGACGATCATCTCGAATACGCAACTGCACAAGGGCGAGTTTTGTACTCGTTTAACGTTAGCGATTACCTGCGCCTTCATGGCGAATACATGAGGGAGGGAAAAAATCACGCAGGCATAATTCTGGGACAGCAGCAACGGTACAGCCTGGGCGAACAAATACGTCGTCTGTTGAGAATTATAGCGGTAAAGTCGGCGGAAGAAATGCAAAACAATTACTCTCGTTCCCAGGCATTGCCTGGGAACTTGACGGCAGGGTAACTTCCTGAGATCACGTCCATCCGCGTAAGGTTTGGTGTACCTTGGCTAAATACCACATATAGTCATCGATCGCATATTCTGTAACTGCCTTCATGATATAATTGCGCGATCGCTCCTCATCTCCTGCCGCTTCCCAATACAATCCTACATAAAGATGACTGTAAAAATTGACAGTTTTGCCTGAGGATTCCCCAGCAGCGAGAACATCATCGATGGTACAATTTCCGGCATAGAGATCGTAGACGCGCCGCATCATCAACCGGGGGTCGTCGCCCACCACTAGCAGAGAATTCTGCGCTGCCGTCACTCCCTGCGATCGCGCTATACAGAGATAGCGCCAAACTGTTTCTTCCACCTTCTAGTTGACCTTTAAGTCAACTTCAAACTGCTTGGCACCTTCAGCATATCTCTCGGCATAATAATAGGATAAGCTCCTTTGCCACAAGTATGGCGTGATGCTAGAATTGAGTTCTTCTAGCCGATCGAAGTCTTGAATGGATGGGGCAATAATAGCTAGCAAAAAGTTGACCGTGCCCCGCTGAATGTATGCCCTGGGGTCTTCCGGGCGTGAGGAGATCGCCTCGTTCCACCTCAAGAGTTGATTTTCCAGGTATATTTGACTATTCATGACAATTTTTCCTTAGGTAATCATTCGACTGACAACCGACCAATGACAACTAGCCACTGACAACCTCATTTAAGTATAGTTATATTAAGGTATGTTTCATTTCCGTTACATCAAGAGAGTATCGGCAGCAACAAGTGTAAAGTAAGTGATACCTTGCATTCGGTATTATAAGAAATAGGGAGAAAACCTTTGACATTAAGGGTTGCTGTAGTTGGATCGGGACCGGCAGGCTCCTCAGCCGCCGAAACTCTAGCAAAAGCGGGAATAGAGACTTACCTGTTCGAGCGCAAGCTGGATAATGCGAAGCCCTGTGGCGGTGCCATTCCCCTCTGTATGGTCAGCGAGTTCGACCTGCCACCAGAAATTGTCGATCGGCAGGTGCGAAACATGAAGATGATCTCGCCCTCCAACATCGAAGTGGATATTAATCTGGAAAAACCAGGGGAATATATTGGTATGTGTCGCAGGGAGGTGCTGGATGGCTTTATGCGCGATCGGGCGGCGATGCTGGGTGCCAAGCTGATTAATGGCACGGTGCATAAACTGGAGATTCCTTCAGGCAATACGGCCCCCTATACCCTGCATTACGCCGACCACTCCGATGGCAATAAGATGGGCACGCAGAAAACTCTGCAAGTAGACCTGGTAATAGGGGCAGATGGGGCTAACTCCCGCGTCGCGAAGGCCATTAAAGCTGGAGACTATAATTACGCGATCGCCTTCCAAGAGCGCATTCGCCTGCCAGAGGATAAGATGGAATATTACCAAAACCTGGCAGAAATGTACGTGGGCAACGATGTATCCCCGGACTTCTACGCCTGGGTGTTCCCCAAATACGACCATGTGGCCGTGGGCACCGGCACCATGCGGGTCAATCAAGCTAAGATCAAACAGCTACAAGCGGGTATCCGGGCCCGTGCGGCCAAACGGTTGGAAGGAGGCGAAATCATCAAAATAGAAGCGCACCCCATTCCCGAACATCCCCGTCCCCGTCGGGTAGTGGGTCGGGTGGCCCTGGTGGGAGACGCCGCAGGCACCGTCACCAAGTCATCTGGAGAAGGGATTTATTTTGCCGCCAAGTCAGCGCGAATGTGTGCCGAAACCATTGTAGAATATTCCCATAATGGGAGTCGCATTCCCACAGAAGAAGACCTGAAGGTATATCTGAAGCGCTGGGATAAAAAGTACGGCATTACCTACAAAGTGCTGGACATCCTGCAAACAGTATTCTATCGTTCCGATGCGACACGGGAAGCCTTTGTGGAAATGTGCGCGGACAAAGACGTGCAGCGCCTGACCTTTGATAGCTATTTGTATAAGACAGTCGTACCGGCAAATCCGTTCGTGCAAATGAAGATTACGGCCAAGACTATTGGTAGTATGTTGCGGGGCCATGCCCTAGCTCCATAATCAGGTAGGGTGGGCACCGCCCACCTTATCTTGCTATAATTTTCTCATACCAAGTACAACTTTCGTCACGATGGTATCCCAAAATCCCTTCACTGTTGGTCAACCGGTGCCCCCAGAACCTTTTGTGGGGCGATCGCGCCTGATTGCCAAAGCATTCAATAAAATCTTTCAACCCGGTGGCAACCTGGCAATTTGGGGCGGTTCGGGTATGGGCAAGACTTCTTTTCTGGAAAAACTGAAAGCGCCTCAAACTTGGCAGGAAGAAGGGCACGATCCATCGGCAGCAGTGATTGTGCTTCTGAATTGCCTGGATATCGATCCCTTTACTGCTTCTGGCTTCTGGCGAAACATATTGATCCGGATGAAAAACAAGCTGTCCGGTCATCCGGAATTGCAGGAGACCCTAGATAGGTTGTTAGCAAAAGGCAAAAACACAAAAGATGACCCGATCGAGATATTGCGTCAACTGGGCGATCGAGACAAATTCTTAGTGCTGCTAGTAGATGATTACGATGCTGCCTTGCGCACACGACGAATCAATATACAGAAGCTGACCGGGAAACATTCTTGAGCCAGTGTCGCACGGTAGCTTCTTCCTCAGAAGAAAGAAAATACCTCACAATGATTGTAGCTTCGTCGCGGCGTCTCAACCAACTCGGTCCTCGCCTCACTCCGGATAAATCTCCATGGTATAACCACTATGAGTTTCGACAACTAAAGCCATTCACTGCTCGGGAAGTAGAGTCTCTGCTATTTGGCCTCCCCATGACTCCAGCTTTGCTCGAATGCATTCGGGAAATTGCCGACGGACACCCGGCATTGTTACAGAATGCGGGTTCGATATTGTATGATATATTGGATGAAGAGTTGCAGGCGGGGCAAACACCAAATTCGGATGAATTGGCCAGAGAGTTTCAAAATGCAACGACACAATTATTTCAGCAGACCTGGGAAATGTCTGATGAAATCGAGCAAACTTTGTTAATGCTGCTTGCTTTATCTAGACTGGAAGGAAGATTGCCCTCCAAAAAGCGCTACGATCTGGGAAATATAGATGTCATTTTCAGCCAGAAAGAGATAGAACTGGATGCTCTCGCGGAGCGAGGGGTGCTGCAATATACAGTTGAGGCATATGAGAGGTCATACTCCTTTGCTTCGTCTATAATGGAATGGTGGATGGTAAAACATATTGAAAACAGCAACGAGACAGAACTGCAAAAACGGCAGAAAGTGTTTCTTAATTTGATGAATCACGAACAAAAGGAAAAAGTGATGGCAGCTATTAGCTGGTTGTGGCAGAATAAAGATCGGGTGCCATCTGCCCTGGAATGGATTGGAAAAGTAACGGCGGCATTGCCTAAAGGCGTTATTAAAGGCTAAAAGATATGACTGGTGCAACCAAACAGATGAATCCTTATATTGTCGGTCCTCCGATTTCTGATCCCAAATTATTTTTTGGGCGAGAAGGGCTGTTTAGGTTCGTCCAGGATAGGCTGAGGCAGGGCGTACAGGTAATTATATTGCACGGTCAGCGACGCATCGGCAAGTCGTCGGTACTGTTTCAAATGCCTAATTTTGTTGGGGGAGATGAATTTGCGTTTGTTCTATTTGACTTGCACGATAAAAGTCTGTTACCCCTCAGTACGGTGCTGCACGGCCTCGCGCAAAAAATAGTCGCAGATCTCAAGTTAGAAGCGGTAACGCTGCCTTCAGTAGCAGAATTAGAAAAAGAACCGAGTTTATTTTCGCTTGAGTTTTTGCCGCAAGTATATCGGGCATTGCCAGATAAAAAGCTAGTCTTGCTTCTGGATGAATTTGATGTATTAAATAATTACGATCCAGCGGCATCGGTAGATCACTTATTCCCCTACTTAGAATCTCTGCGAAAAAGTCACGAGAGATTATTTCTCATCCCAGTGGTGGGACGGCAAGTGAACGAACTGGATAAGTTACTGAGCTTATTCAGGGAAGCACCTTATGAAAAAATTGGCTTGCTAAAGAGGGAAGGTGCAGAGCAGTTGATTACTCAACCTGCTAAAGATAATTTAGAGTACGACTCTGATGCAATTCAGGCAATATTAGAACTGTCATCCGGTCATCCATACATAACTCCGGCAATATGCAGCGAAGTTTTTGACCAAGCTCAAAGCGAAGGGAATAGGAAAGTAACTCGTGCAGTTGTAGAAAGCATTGTCGAGGAGGCAATCTCTATTGCCGAGGGCGGGTTAGCATGGTTCCGGGAAGGACTGCCTATTCCAGAACGTGTGGTATTCTCAGCAGTGGCAGAGGCTCAAAAAATAGCTGCGCGGAATGGGGATTTGGTTGTGGGGGAACCCTTAACGCTGCTCAAAGAGTATGGAATGGTGGAGACAGATGCTTTAATTCAAGCGGTGAAAGGATTAGTCGCATGGGATTTCATAGATGAGGTGGAAAATACGGAGTTATCTCAAGCAAAAGTACCCAGTTATAAAGTGACAGTTGAATTAGTGCGTCGCTGGCTAGTGAAACGATACCCGCTACGGCGAGAAATATGGGAACTGGATAATTTTAGCTCAGAAGCAAATCAGATATATGAAGTAGCAAGTGAGTTGCGTCAAAATCCTGCTAGGCGTCGGAATGCGCTTACTCTCTACGAGCAAGTTTTGGCAGTCAATCCCAATCATTTCAAAGCGCTATTCGAGATGGCTGAGGGATACCTGGAGGTTGAAGATTTTGGCAAAGCTGTGGAATTTTACGAACGAGCATACCGGGTCGATCCAATACGTAGTGAGGACGGGTTGGTGCGATCGCACCTTAGCTATGGGGATGAGTTGATAACGCAAGGAGAATTTGAATTAGCAAGGCAGCATTTTCAACAAGTATTGGATATCGAGCCAGATAATGTATTAGTGCCGGATAAACTGCAAGAGATTAAAGCTAATCAAGTACTTTTAGGTGGGCGTTACAGACCAATAAAAATTTTAAGTAAAGGTGGATTTAAGAACGTCTATCTTGCAGAATATTGCGCTGCGCGCACGCTACGCGATCGTGCAAACTCAACAAACCCATTATGTGTTGTCAAGCAAGTCACTCCTGATAACACTTCTATTGAATTTAGAGAAATAAGGAGACTGTTTGAACGTGAGGCTGAAATTTTAGCGAAGTTAGGAAAACATCCACAAATACCTCAGCTAATCGATTATTTTGAGCAAAATGGTGGTTTTTTTATTATCGAAGAATTTATTGAAGGACATAGTCTGACAGAGGAACTGATGGAACCTCTGCCAGAAGAACAGGTTTTGAATATTTTGGAATCAGTATTAGAGATTCTCAAATTTATTCACGAGCAAAATATCGTTCATCGAGATATTAAACCTAGCAATATAATCCGGCGGGATCGAGACCATAAATTAGTTTTGCTTGATTTTGGGGCAATAGAGGAAATTCAAAAACACTCTAATTCAATTTATCAAACAACAACCACTGTAATTGCAACGCCCGCCTACATGCCACTAGAACAACTCTCTGGTTTCCCTAGATTGAGCAGCGATATTTATTCTGTGGGAATGATCGGTATTCAAGCTATCACAGGGATATATCCAATCGACCTCCCAAGAGATATATATACGAATGAAATAAAATGGATGGACAAAGCAAAAGTCAGTCCCGACTTAGGGGATATTCTCACTAAAATGGTGAAATACGACTTTAGAGAACGCTATCAGTCAGCCCTGCAAGATGTCAAGGCATTGAAAGAGAATCTAAAGATAGTTGTGTCTCCAGCTCCACCAGATTCCAAATCCAAAACTCTCTTACAGCTTGTTCGCTATTTAATTAGTACAATAACAGCATTTAGTAAACCAGTTCTTAAACGTATTTGTTCCCATCA
>JACOMV010000236.1 GCA_014324065.1 Hormoscilla sp. SP12CHS1
ACGGTTTCTGAAGGTCGGGTGACGAAAATCGAGCTGAACAAGAACGACCTGAGCGGTATGCTCCCCTCCGAGTTAGGTTTGCTCAGTAATTTGCAAAAACTCCGCCTGCAAAGCAACTCCCTGAGCGGTACGCTCCCCTCTGAGTTAAGTTCGCTCAGTAATTTGCAAGACCTCGGCCTGTACAACAACTCCCTGAGTGGTACGCTCCCCTCTTGGTTCGTCTCCCTCAGCAATTTGCAATTCCTCGGCCTATCCAAGAACGACCTGAGCGGTACGCTCCCCTCTTGGTTCGTCTCCCTCAGCAATTTGCAACAGATCGGCCTGGCCAGCTCCGACCTGAGCGGTGAGATCCCCTCCGAGTTAGGTTCCCTCAGCAATTTGCAATACCTCTACCTGGACAACAGCTCCCTGAGCGGTGAGATCCCCTCTGAGTTAGGTTCCCTCAGCAATTTGCGAAACCTCTGGTTGCACGGAAACTCCCTGAGCGGTACGCTCCCCGAGAGTATCAAGGATTTGTCAGCAAACAAACGATTGGAAAACCGTCCCTATGTGGCAACTCCAATTCTCGACTACGAGGTGGTTCCCGGTGAGAGCTTCTCATTTGATATAAGCAATCACTTCTCCGACATCAACGACAACATTACTAGTTACAGCGCCTCGGGTTTGCCAAACGGTTTAACCATTGACTCCAGTAGTGGGGCGATCGGTGGCACCCCTGCTACTGAGGGCAATTTTATCGTGACAGTAACTGCATCGGATGATGCGGGAGGCGAGGTATCCGACGAATTTGAGATTGAGGTGAGTAAGTCGGGCATGAGTAAGTCGGGCAATTTGACCGTGACGGTAACTGAATCTTGGAATTCTAGTGACTCGCGAGATAACTTTCAGATGGAGGTTCGACTGACTCTCGATGCAGTAGAAAACATCGATGAATATGATCCTGACGACGTTCTCAATGCCAATGATTATGCAGCCCTGAAGGCTCTCTATAACAAGACTTCTGGGAAGAATTGGACGACGAAGACAGGCTGGGATGTCAGCAGCGAAACTCCCCTCAAGGCTTCTGATGTTGCACTCTGGCATGGGGTGACGGTAGCGGGCTCACGGGTGACGAAAATCGAGCTGGACGAAAACAACTTGAGCGGTACGTTCCCCTCCGAGTTAAGCTCCCTCAGCAAATTGCAAATCCTCAACCTGGGAAGCGAGTCTAAGATTTTTAAGAATCCGCAGGAGCATCAGAGTTGGTATGAGAGTTGGGACAGGAACGAGCTGAGCGGTACGCTCCCCTCTGAGTTAGGCGACCTCAGCAATTTGCAAGTCCTCGACCTGACGTTGAACGAGCTGAGCGGTACGCTCCCCTCTGAGTTAGGTTCCCTCAGCAATTTGCAAATCCTCGAGCTGGACTCGAACGATCTGACCGGTACGCTCCCCTCTGAGTTAGGCGACCTCAGCAATTTGCAAGTCCTCGATCTGTACTACAACTCCCTGAGCGGTACGCTCCCCTCTGAGTTAGGCTCCCTCAGCAATTTGCGATTCTTCGACCTGCACTACAACGACCTGAGCGGTACGCTCCCCTCTGAGTTAGGTTCCCTCAGCAATTTGCGATTCTTCAGGCTATACCACAACTCCCTGATCGGTGAGTTCCCCTCTGAGTTAGGCTCCCTCAGCAATTTGCTTGACCTCGACCTGGTCTTCAACGACCTGAGCGGTGAGTTCCCCTCTGAGTTAGGCTCCCTCAGCAATTTGCAAAGACTCGAGCTGGGCGGGAACTCCCTGAGCGGTGAGTTCCCCTCTGAGTTAGGCTCCCTCAGCAATTTGCTTGACCTCAACCTGCGCCGGAACTCCCTGAGCGGTACGCTCCCCTCTGAGTATGGCTTCCTCAGCAATTTGCAAATGCTCTACCTGTGAGAAAACTCCCTGAGCGGTACGCTCCCCTCTGAGTATGGTTCCCTCAGCAGTTGTCGGATACCTCCGTGAGCGGTACGCTCCCCTCTGAGTTAGGTGATCTCAGCGATTTGAGCTACATCGAGCTGGACCACGAACTTAAATTTGGAAGAACTACTAATCGTGGTCTTGGTCGTACTCTTTATAACCTTAAGGGAGACGAAAGGATTTACGGAAATGTGGGCAACGATAATCTCGATGGCGAAGATGGAGACGATACCCTCTATGGCTTGACTAGAGACGATACCCTCTATGGCGGAGTTGGAGACAATACCCTCTATGGCGGAGCTGGAGACAATCGCCTCTATGGCGGAGACGCTCGCTTGAAAAGCTATGGATCCGATGACCTCTATGGCGGAGCTGGAGACGATCGCCTCTATGGCGAAGATGGAGACGATCGCCTCTATGGCGAAGATGAAGACGATCGCCTCTATGGCGAAGATGGAGACTGGGGTGCGGATACTTTTGTCTTGCGCGCGGGCGATGACCATGTTATCATCATGGACTTTAATAACGAAATGGACTTGATGTGGTTAGCTGGTCTGAGTGCTCCGGCGGATTTTAATGAATTAGAAATTACCAAGATGGGCAATTCGACTCATATTGCTACTCAGGGGGGGGATCTGTTGGCAAAATTGCCAGGAATTGAGCCTTCAAAACTTACTGCGGGTGATTTTCTCTATTAACGTTCTCCCTAATGAGGTTTGTAGTGAGTATCACTACAAACTTCAGAAAAATCGGAATGGCAAGTTGAAAATGGCAAATTGCTCCATTTTCAATTTGCCATTCGCAATTAGCCATTTTCCATCCCCAATTTTTCTTTCCCACCTGCATCTTCTAAACTGGTGATGTCATCACTCCCTCATCGAAAAATTTTAACATTTCTTGAGATATTTTTTGCATCACCAGATAGCGACAGTAGGGTGGGCATTGCCGGCATTGCCCACCCTACCATCTTAACCAAAAATGCTGCCAAAAAACTCTACAGCTTCTTGCAAGGCAGCGATGAACCGGTCAATTTCTTCCCGGGTGTTGTAGAAATACAAACTCGCCCTGGCAGTTGACTGCACCCCCAAGGCCCGATGTAATGGCTGCGTGCAATGATGTCCCGCCCGAATTGCTATCCCTGCTTGGTCTAAAATTGTAGATAGGTCGTGGGGGTGAACGTCTCCCGCTGTAAATGATGCTAATGCTGCCCTTCCTTCCCCGTTAGCTTTCGGTTGCGGTCCGTAAACTTGCACTTTCGATTTTTCCGGAACGGTAATTTTACCCAATTGCTCCCATAAATAAGCTGTCAATTCTGCTTCGTAGATGTGAATTTTCTCCATGCCAATGTTGGTCAGGTAATCTACTGCTGCACCTAGCGCGATCGCCTCTCCAATGGCCGGAGTTCCCGCCTCAAACCTATGGGGCACATCTGCATAGGTAGCATGTTCCAAAAACACGTCGGCAATCATCTCGCCACCGCCCAAAAATGGCGGCATCGATCGCAGTAATTCCCGTTTCCCATACAGAAACCCTATGCCCGTGGGGCCGCACATCTTATGTCCGGAAGCCACCAGCCAGTCACAATCGATCGCCTGCACGTCAACTGCCATATGGGGGACACTTTGGCAAGCATCTATTAACACTTTTGCCCCATAGTGATGGGCGATCGCGCAAATTTTATGTACGGGATTAATACAACCGATCGTATTAGAAACATGAACCACAGCCACCAGTTTAGTCTTATCGGAAACCAGAGACTTAAAATGATCTAGATCGAATTCCTCATTAGCAGTCAGTTCCACAAACTTGAGCACTGCACCAGTTTTTTGGGCAATCATCTGCCAGGGAATCAAATTACTGTGATGTTCCATCACCGAGAGAATAATTTCATCTCCCTGTTGTAAATTATTCAAGCCCCAACTGTAGGCGACTAAATTAATCGCTTCACTAGCATTGCGGGTGTAAACAATTTCTTCCCGCACCGCAGCATTAATAAAACTGGCAATTTTATCCCGCGTCCCCTCATAAGCATCTGTTGCTTTACCGCTGAGGGTATGAACCCCCCGATGCACGTTAGAATTATACTCCGAGTAATAATCCCGCAAAGTATTTAAAACAGCGATCGGCTTTTGGGAAGTAGCAGCATTATCCAGGTAAACCAGGGGTTTGCCATTAACTTCCTGCTGCAAAATTGGGAAGTCACCGCCGGTTAAGGCAGCAAGAGTTATTTCCTGAGTGAGAGTCATCATAATCTTTGCGAATGGGTAATTGTGAATGACTAATTGTTGGCCTTTTGGAAGCGGCACGTGAGACTAAACGCTTTCTCTATAAGGCTTCCAGTGGGTTTTAACCCACTTAAGCTAGGTTTTAACCCACGGCGGGCCAGGAGACTAATCGACTTATCGGCAAGATACACAGCGTGATAACATTTGCTTTAAGGAAGCCACGGGAATGCGATCGAGGATTTCTCCAGCAAAGGCATCAACTAGCAAATTGCGGCTAGTTTCCCGGTTTAAACCGCGACTTTGCAGATAAAATACCTCCTCTGGGTCAAGCTGACCGACAGTAGCACCGTGGGCGCATTTGACATTATCAGCAGTAATCTCCAACTGAGGCTTAGTATCCACCCGGGCTTGGGGCGACAGTAATAAGTTACGATTTAACTGTGCCGCATCTGTTAGCTGGGCGGGTTTGGGGACAAAGATTTTGCCGTTAAAGACTGCATGGGCTTTGCCATCTACAATGCACTTATGCAGCTGCTTGCTAGTCCCATTGGCATGATTGTAGCCGATCGCACTATGGGTATCTGCCAACTGTGCGCCCGAAATCTGGGTCAAGCCATTGAGAGTTGTCTGAGTACCCTCGCCATTTTGCCATACTTCCAGATTATGCCGAGATAACCTGGCCCCCAGGCTAATGGCATTACAAGTATAGCGGCTATCCCGGGCTTGGGCGATCGCGCTTTTACCAATATGAAAAGCCACGCCCGCTTCTCGTTGCAGTCTCGTGTGGTTGACTTCAGCATTTTCCCCCACCCAAATTTCCGTCACCGCATTAGTGAAGTAAGGGTTAGGAAGCAGGGCATCCGGGCAACTCGCCGCTGCGGTGTAATCTTCAACTATGGTTACAGTACTATTCGCCTCTGCTACCACCAAACAGCGGGGCCCAGAAATAGTCGCCACCTCCCCCATAGTTGAGATAAACAGCAGATGAATAGGTCGATCTACCACCTGATTTTTCGGCACCCAAACTATAGCCGCATCTGTCAAACTCGCCGAGTTAAGTAATGTAAATACCTCCTCAGCCCCCTGTTGTTTTGCCAGATATTTTTTCAACTCTGCTGGCGGGATCTTGCCTGCCAGCAAATTACCCACAAACACATTTTCTGGCAACCCACTTACATCCGACAACTGCGGTGCATAAATGCCATTGACAAATACCAAGCAGCTACTATCCGCTTCGGCGAGACTCAATTCCCTGACAGATGATACCTTATCGCTGCTAACCCCTACAAACTTCAACTCCAGCAAGGGCGACAAGTCCGTAAACCGCCATTCTTCATCCCGCTTAGTCGGAAAAATACTTTCCATCACTAACACCGCCGCATGTTCCCGAATTGCTTGCAACCACCTGTGTCCTCCGGGAGCTCTACTCGAACTACCCTCCGGACACAGCGCCGTCATTTCCCTTGCTTGGCCTTCCAGTTCCCGACGCCCTTCGAGTAACTCTATCAGATAGCGATCGCGCTTTGAGTCATCCACAATCCTTTTAACAGAAGCTATACTCATACTGCTGCACCTACCTTTACTGCATCTTCTGCATCTGGAGCGATCGCCCAATCATAACCACGGGACTCCAGTTCCAGGGCCAATTCCTTACCGCCAGTAGTCAGAATCCGTCCACCTACCATCACGTGAACGTAGTCGGGGACAATATAATCGAGTAACCGTTGGTAGTGGGTAATCATGAGAGTAGCATTTTCTGGTTTTGCCAACTGGTTCACCCCAGAAGCGACAATCTTCAAAGCATCAATATCCAAACCAGAATCGGTCTCATCCAGAATTGCCAATGTCGGTTCCAGTAAAGCCATTTGCAGAATTTCATTCCGCTTCTTCTCACCACCAGAAAAGCCCTCATTCACACTCCGACTCAAAAATGCCGGATTCATCTTCACCACTGACAGCTTTTCCTCTACCAAATCTTGGAAATCAAAAGCATCTAACTCTTCCAGTCCCTGTTGCTTGCGGCGGGAATTGTAAGCTACCCGCAAGAAATCTAGATTACTGACACCTGGTATTTCCATCGGATACTGAAAAGCCAGAAACACCCCTGCCAGAGACCTGTCTTCCGGTTCCATTTCCAGCAGATTTTCTCCTTTGAAGAGTACCTCTCCGCCAGTGACTTCATAAGCTGGATGACCTGCTAATACTTTAGAAAAGGTACTCTTTCCCGATCCATTCGGTCCCATGATAGCATGGATTTCTCCAGCCTTAATTTCCAGATTCAAACCCTTAAGAATCTGGGTTACATCCACATCCGCCGTTAAATTCCGGACAGACAAAATTACTTCGCTGTTTTCAACGATCATTCCTTACCTCTTCTGATATATTTTCTTTCCCAGGCGGGAGCCATCATTTTTCTCGTTCCCTGGCCCATCATTTTTCTCGTTCCCTGGCTCCGCCTGGGAATGTCCCTTTTGAGGCTCTGCCTCCCCACAGATGCTGACAGAAAACCAGAGGGTGACTAGAGGCGGGAGCCTCATACTCGGTTCCCAGGCTCTGCCTAGGAACCAGAGTGGGACTAGAGGCGGGAGCCTCATACTTGGTTCCTAGGCTCTGCCTGGGAACCAGATTGGGTGCATCTCAATGCATGTAATCTAGCCCCTGCACAGCAGAGGGGGCGTTACCCGGGGAGCTGGGGCTTTGTTCATGTAGCCGGACCCCTCGTTCCCACGGCTCTGCCTGGGAACGGGTAGTTTACCCAACCGAACCTTCTAACTTCAGGCTCAACAACCGGTCAGCTTCCACAGCAAATTCCATCGGCAACTGATTGAATACATCCTTACAGAAACCACTAATCATCATCGAAACAGCGTCTTCTGCCGAAATGCCCCGTTGAGCAAAATAGAACAGTTGGTCTTCTCCAATCTTCGAGGTTGAAGCTTCATGTTCTACCTTACCAGTATTCTCTTGCACCTGGATATAGGGAAAAGTGTTCGCCTCGGCGTTATCCCCAATTAGCATCGAGTCGCACTGAGAATAGTTACGTGCCCCCTTTGCCTGGGGACCAACTTTCACCAAACCCCGATAGCTATTCTTGGAGTTGCCCGCAGAAATCCCCTTAGAAATAATCGTGCTGCGAGTGTTTTTACCGATATGCACCATCTTAGTGCCCGTGTCAGCTTGCTGCTTATTATTGGTCAGGGCCACGGAGTAAAACTCGCCCACGGAGTTATCCCCCACTAATACGCAACTGGGATATTTCCAGGTAATCGCCGAACCCGTTTCTACCTGGGTCCAGGAAATCTTGGAATTGACTCCTTTACACAATCCCCGCTTGGTGACAAAGTTGTAAATCCCACCTTTACCGTTGGCATCGCCAGCGTACCAGTTTTGCACTGTGGAGTATTTTATGTCAGCATTATCCAGGGCGACGAGTTCAACTACCGCTGCGTGCAACTGGTTGGTATCGTACATGGGTGCGGTGCAGCCTTCTAGATAGGAGACTTCACTGCCTGCTTCCGCGATAATCAGAGTACGCTCGAACTGTCCCGTGTCGCCGCTGTTGATTCGGAAGTAGGTGGACAACTCCATCGGGCATTTCGTATTTTTGGGAATATATACAAAGGAGCCATCGCTGAACACGGCTGAGTTGAGAGCTGCAAAGTAATTATCGCCCGCTGGCACCACGCTGCCTAGATACTTCTCGACCAATTCGGGATATTCCTTTACCGCTTCCGAGATCGAGCAAAAGATCACTCCCTCCTTGGCCAGTTTCTCTCTGAAGGTGGTGGCGATCGAGACGCTATCGAAGACGGCATCTACCGCGACATTAGAGAGACGCTTTTGCTCGGATAAAGGGATACCCAGCTTCTCGAAGGTTTCTAGCAGGGCCGGATCCACTTCATCGAGAGAATTCAGCTTTTCCTTTTTCTGTTTCGGCGCTGAATAATAGATAATGTCCTGATAGTCGATCGGGGGATAGGTAACGTGGGGCCAAGTAGGTTCTGTCATCGTCAGCCACTTGCGGTAAGCTTTGAGGCGAAATTCCAGCATGAATTCCGGTTCCTCTTTTTTAGCTGATATCAGGCGCACCACATCCTCACTCAAACCGCGAGGGATAGTATCCGTTTCAATATCAGTGACGAAGCCGTACTTGTAGGGTTGATTTACTAAGGTTTTAACGCTAGTAGCCATCTTGGTGTTCTCTCAATACTGCCAGAGACTGGGAATTGGGTAAACTATGACACAATCGGGGGTTGCCAGTTACTGGCTAAATTTCCCCCACTGTCATCAATGACTGGTATGGGCTCGAATTTCGGAAGCTGTAATTTTTTGCGTATCGCCGGCAAAGTCGTTGTCAGGCGTCAGGAACAGCATGCAGTGGCATTCTTTGCGTTCCCGCATGGGCACGCAGGGGCAATTCCAGTAGGCCGCTGCCACTTCTGCCTTTTTGTCCTCGTAGTGACGGCAAGGACATAGGGGCGCACCCAACTCATCCTTGTGCTTCGCTAGTCCTTCCACCACCATAGCGGTGACGCTGAGATCCGAGCAGAAGTAGGTGCCGGTTCGTTGAGCGTATTTCTCTGAGAAGTGCCGCATCGCTTCCAAGCTCTTCTCTGTTCCTTGTTTGGTGCCGCTTGCTGAGTTCATTCAGATGACCTATCTAAGAAACTGGGTATAATAGGTTAAACAACCTATTTGTTGCTTAACTCCTATCTTAGGATAGTTTAGCAACATATGTGTTGTTTAAGTCAAGTTTTTTTTGCCGTTCGCCAAGTAAAGTTTTGTGAAGACGATGACAACCACCCAGCAACCCTCCACCAAACAAGGCATTCTACAATATCTGCTCAAGCAAGGTCAAGCAACGGCTCAGGAAATGGCCCAATATCTGGGGATTAGCCCCCAAGCTATCCGCCGTCACCTGAAGGATTTGCAGGCTGCTGGGTCCATCGACCAGCAAGTGGCTGGCAGCGCATCCCGCAGCTCGCAGCGCAGCAAGAGCTGCGAGGAGAGCAGAGGTACCGGTCAGACCATGGGACGCCCCCAGTACCTCTATCAACTCAGTCGCCAGGGACGCGATCGCTTCGGCAATAGCCACGCCGAGTTTGCGGTTTCCCTGCTGGATACCCTGGCGGAGACAGTAGGACAAGACCAGGTAAGTTCGATCCTGCGCAAGCAATGGGAACGGAAGGCAAAGGTCTATCGCGATCGCCTGAGCGCCGGTTCATTGCGGGAGCGGGTGGCCACTTTAGTCGAACTGAGAAAAGCAGAAGGCTACATGGCCGAGTGGCACCCCGTGCAAACAGATGGCACCGTTCCGGAAAAATCGGAAAAGGCTCCTAGCAGCCGGTTTATCTTGGTAGAGCATAATTGTGCCATTGCCGACGTGGCCTCTTCTTTTCCCACGGTCTGCGGCCACGAGTTAGAAATGTTTGCCGCCGTACTGCCAGATTGCCAGGTGGAACGCACCCAGTGGATTATTGATGGCGAACAGAAGTGCGGTTATTTGATCTCGGCGCGGTCAGAAGAGCAAGCTGACTCGGCTTAGGATTTGGCTGGCGTAAATGTATCGGTAGTATAAATTTCAGGAAAGCAGAACAAGAAATATCGGCTACCAAATAATAGGACGGTAGCGATCGCAGCCGTGATTCGGGAGGCAGGTTATGATTGATAAAGATCGCCAAACTGTGGTTATGGGAGGAATGGCAACATGACGAATGCACTGAGTATAAGGGAAGATGTGACATCCTCTGTCATGTCCTTGGAGGAATTTCTCAACTACGATGATGGTACAGATGCTCGTTATGAGCTAGAAGATGGGAGACTACTGTTTATGTCAAGCGAGAGCGATATAAATCAACGAATTGCAACGTTTTTGTTGATATATTTTTCCCAACTAGGGATTGAGTTTTATCGGTTGAGGATAGGGATAGAAGTCGCGGTGAGTGGGAGGCGATCGTCAGTACGACTCCCAGATTTGACGGTGATGACAGAGGAATTAGCCCAAGCATTGGAAGGGGCAAGTCGTTCAATTGTGATGCCGGATATGTCACCGCCGCAGTTAGTGGTGGAGGTAGTCAGCCCCGGACGGGAAAATGCAGACCGAGATTATCGCTACAAGCGCTCGCAATACCAAGCCCGAGGAATTGCCGAATATTGGATCGTCGATCCGATACAGAAGCAGATTACGGTATTGAGTCTGGTGAAGGGACTTTATGAAGAAGCAGTGTTTGCGGGAGATGATGCGATTGCGTCGGCGCTGCTGTCAGATAAGGGTCAAGAGTCACCTTTGACAGCAAGGCAGGTATTGCAGGTAGGGACAAGTAAATAAACTCCGGCTACTAATGCCAGAAATAGGTCTGCGATCGCGAGAAGATAATTGCTATAATTCATAAAAATAGCGAAACTGTGATTATGGGAGGAATGGCAGCCATGACGAATGCACTGAGTACGCGGGACGAGGTGACATCCTCAATCATGTCCTTGGAAGACTTCCTCAACTATGATGATGGTACAGATGCTCGTTATGAGCTAGAGGATGGGAGACTACTGTTTATGTCAAGTGAGAGCGACGTAAATCAACGAATTGCTTCTTTTTTGTTTGCCTATTTTCTGCAACTAGGGATTGAGTTTTATCGGTTGAGGATTGGGATAGAAGTGGCGGTGAGTGGAACGCGCTCATCAGTGCGACTCCCAGATTTTACGGTGCTGACAGAGGAATTAGCGCAAGCATTGGAAGGGGAGCATCTCACTTATGTAATGAGTAATTGTACTCATTGCTAAATCGACAAAGATTCGCCAAGATAGAAACGAAATCT
>JACOMV010000237.1 GCA_014324065.1 Hormoscilla sp. SP12CHS1
ATCAAAACCAAAATCAGCCGTGGATGCGGTGGTGGGACTCCCAGGGAAATCTCTTACTGCTGGGAGAAGAGCGGGCCTTTCGGGCTGAACAGGCGCAAAGAGCAGCAGTTCCCAGATTATTAGCTCTTGGCTTAACCACCGAGCAGGTAGCCCAAACCCTGAGCTTGACCGTAGAAGAAGTCCAGCAGTACTCTCAACGATCGCCCTTAGCTTGAGTCAGTTAAAATTGATAACGGGAAGAAACCCAACGTCGGCGGGGTTGGGTTTCGTGCCTCAACCCAACCTACGAATTTTGAATTTTTAATTGCTTAAGATTTTGGTAACAGACGCTTTACTGTCCGATTTTCTGGGGTAAAGGTAGCCTGGGCGACTCACTGGATATCTGCCGCTGTTACCTTTGCAATCAAATCTATTTCTCGGAACATGTTCCGCCAAGCCCCAGTTTTCGCTTCGTACTCTACTAACAAACTAGCTAGACCGGCGTTAGACCCGATCGCCCGCAACCGACTTGCCCTTGCTTGAGTTTTCACCCGGTCTAATTCTGTTTGGGAAACCGGTTCAGTTTTCAGGCCGGTAATTTCTGTCTGTAAAGCTGCCGCTACCTCTTCTACAGTATGACCGGGTGCAGTCACGGCATAGAACAGCATCAAATTAGGATACTTATTCCCAGGGAAACCACTCTCACCTGCTGCTCCCAGGGCTACTTGCTGCTTTTCTACCAGAGACTTATATAGCCGTGATGTGCGACCGTCACTGAGAATGCTGCCAATCATTTCATAAACTACATGATCTGGATGGTTCATGGCTGGGCGATGATACCCTTCCAAATACCAGGGTTGAGAAGGAAACTCTACTGTCACTTCCTTGGCTTCAGTTTGCGGCGGTTCCTCTGGTATTTGATCTTCTGGTAACGGTTTATCTTGATAGCTCCCAAAGTAAATTTGAGCTAACCGCTTCACTTCTGCCAGCTCCATATCTCCCACGATCGCCACTGTCAGGTTGCGAGGCACGTAATAAGTTGCAAAGAATTCTTCTACATCTTGCCGCGTCAGGTTGCGGATATCTTCTTCATAACCAATTATGGGACGGCCATAGGGATGTTCTTGGAAGGCAGAATCTTGAAATGCCTCTATTATCTTACCCAAAGCCGAGTTATCCGTGCGCAGGCGTCGTTCTTCCAGGATCACCTCTTTCTCTGTAAAAAACTCCCGAAACACGGGATCGCCAAACCTTTCCGACTCCAGAGACATCCACAGTTCTAGCTTATTGGATGGTAAGCTGAAAAAATAGCGGGTGGCATCTGCCGAAGTCGTCGCATTCAGTCCTACTCCCCCTGCCCGATCGATAATTTGACCGAATTCATTTTGCTTCACGTAACTTGATGCCTGCCATCGCACCCGCTCGAACTCCTCCTGGATTTCCGCCAATTTTGCCCCATCTCCGGCTGTTTGGACTGACTTTATTCGATCGAATAATCGATCCAGTTTAATTAGCAGAGGTTTTTCGGCTGCGTAATATTTGGTGCCGATGCGAGTAGTGCCTTTGAAAGCTAAATGCTCTAAATAGTGAGCCACCCCCGTTTTCCCAACTGGTTCATCCACACCCCCGACATTTACATAGGTAATGAATGATATAATTGGCGCTTGATGGCGTTCCCTGACAATGAATTTTAACCCATTGTCCAGAGTGAATTCTCGGACTTGCTTTTCTATTCGTTCCAGATCCTGGCCGATGCGATATGCTGCTGGTGCTGTCGAATTTTGCAATCCCAGGCCGCTCGGTAACCGGGCGATCGTGGTTGTGGGGGGAGTTCCCCAAGCCAACAGCATGACGATCGCGCTTCTTGGACCACCATGCTCTGAATTTTAACACAGGTCTGCTCTTTTTATCTCCCATAAGAATTACTCCTCACTCTAGGATCGGAGCACAAATTTGGGGCCAACTCGACCCCAAATATCATGGCCAATACCCTATTTGGTGCCACCTTGCTGTTAATTGCCATGGAGGATTTGATTGCGATAGAAAGCGTAGGTATCAAACAAGGCTCCCACAAAACTACAGGCCAGACCTATCACCACCAGTCCTTCCATGGGACATCCACTGCCGAAGGTCGCCAAAAAATTCCAGACTATTGTTGCTCCAGCTTGAGAGATTCCTGCCATTCCCGGCAGATAACCACTCAAGAATATACTTACCATTATGCCACTAATTAATACCTGGGGGGCGACAAAACTGAGGACAGTTGTCAACAGCAGGGAGCGGATAAAAACCGGCAAGCTGCTCATTTCTATGTTACTCTAGTTAAATTGACTATTCTGGATGCAGGTCACTACTGCACCCGTTTCTCTACCATACGCCTCAATGCCATACCTAACCCAAGAGTTTATAAAACTTAAATTTTACTTACCAAATCTTTGTGAAGATATGTAGCAAAATTTTAATATTTTTACCTTGAGAGCCAAAATAAGGATATCATTGCTAATGAGTAAAAAATGATAGAATATTACAGAACGTAAATAAGAGCGCTATGATAGACCAAGGCGATCGAGCCGATCGGGAAAATGGAGTTGTAGCTTATGGCATGGGGTAAGCGATTACTAGCGGCGGTTTTATTAGCAGGGCAAGTGCTGGTGCATATATTGGCCGGTAAGATTAACCGCCGCAACACCCTGGAACAAATGGCATTGGTAGGTCCGGCGAGCTTGTCGATCACTCTGATGACGATGGGCTCTGTGGGCATGGTGTTTACCATTCAGGTAGCACGAGAATTTATCAACTTTGGCGCGACGGCGGCGGTGGGCGGGGTTCTGGCCCTGGCCTTAGCACGGGAACTAGCACCGGTACTCACAGCAGTGGTGTTGGCGGGCCGGGTCGGTTCGGCCTTTGCGGCGGAAATCGGTACCATGCAGGTAACGGAACAGATCGACGCCCTCTATATGCTGAAAACAGACCCGGTTGATTACTTAGTCATCCCCCGGGTGATCGCCTGCTGCGTGATGCTGCCGCTGTTGACGATTTTGTCCTTGATTACAGGTCTGGCGGGGGGACTGCTGGTGGCAAGCGCTAATTTTAGAATCGTCTCGTCCCTGTTTCTCGATTCTGTCCGTAATTTCCTACAGCCTTGGGATATTGTCAGTGCGATGATTAAAGCTGTGGTCTTCGGTGCCTTACTGGCAGTGATCGGTTGCAGCTGGGGCTTGACTACCACTGGTGGAGCCAAGGGCGTGGGACAATCTACTACCACGGCTGTGGTAACTGCGATGTTGGCGATCTTTATTGCTAACTTCTTTCTCTCCTGGTTGCTCTTTCAAGGACTGGGCATCTCGTCCCTGGGAAATGTCTGAACTTAACCCAGCCCAGCCGCCCCAGCCCAGCCGCCCCAGCCTAAAGGGATGGGCTACATTACAAAGCCCGCCTGCGCGGGCTAGGGAGACGTAAGCGGCCTAGAGAAATAAAGAAAGGAATTAAGCCCGTGACTACTACTGCTACTATTGAATCAACAGAGACAATTCAACTAACTCCTAGCTATAAGCTGCCTTTGGTGTTGGTAATTGCTGCCCCAGTCCTGGCACTGGTAAAAGTATGGTTGAGCTTGCCGATCGCCCTGCTGGGGTTATTCTTAATGTTTCAGACGGCCAGGATCCGCCTGGTATTCACGCCCAGGGCAATGGATGTCTACAGCACCTCGAATTTAATCAGAAGTTTTCCCTACAGCGATTGGCAGAACTGGCGGATTTTCTGGAATCCGGTGCCCATACTGTTTTACTTTAAGGAAGTCAAGAGTATCCACTTTTTGCCGATTCTGTTTGACCCCAAGATGCTGAGGACTTGTCTGGAACAACGCTATCCATTAAAGTCAAGCATTGATGAGTTATAGTCAAGGATTATTAGTTGTTAGTCGCAGGTCGTAAGTTACCAGATGAATTCAGAACATACTACAAGCCCAGAACAAGAAGATAACAATAAAGCTGTTGAGGAAACAGACAATAACCAAGTGACAGAAGAGGAAAACTCGGCATCTGAGGGTGCGGACAATGGCGAAGAACATCAAGCACCAGAAGAAGCATATATAGAGACAGAGGTGGAATCTCCAGATGTGCCAGTTGCGTCCGAAAACATAGAAGCAGAAGAGTCGGCAGTGGCGACAGAAGCATCCGATGAGACAATGTCGGCTGAGGTAGATAGTTTGGCGCAACGAGTAGCGGATTTAAAACGCCAAGAACGAAAAATTACAGAACAAATAGCTGCTAAGGAAGCGGAATTTAAACGCTGGCAAGAGGCGATCGCATCTACGCAAGCGGCGATGGGAAAGTTGGTGGAAGAGGGGGTGTCTGAGTTAGAAAAACGGAAGAAAAAGCTGCAAATTAATGTAGAACAGTTGGAAAGGCGATCGGAGAGGATCAAGTCGGAGATGCGCACGAATTTTGCCGGGGTATCCCAGGATCTGGCAATTAGAATTCAGGGGTTTAAGGACTATCTGGTGGGGAGTTTACAGGAGTTGGCCAGCGCCGCAGAACAACTGCAACTGGTGCCCGATCGCGATCGCACCGTTCCGGAAAAATCGGAATATTATCAATCAGGGCCAGCAGCAAGGCAAGATCGCAGGAGAGTCAGTCAGGAACCATCGGGGGGTCCGGAGTTTGGGTCGGGGGGTTTTACCGAACAAAGAAGGCAAATTCGCCGGATTTTGGACCAATATCGCACCCAACCAGATTACTACGGTCCAGCTTGGCAGTTGCGCCGCACTTTTGAACCAATTCATGCCGAACGTGTATCTAATTGGTTTTTTGCTCAAGGGGGAAAGGGTGCCGTGCCCAGTATGGGTAGTCGCTTGCAAAATATTCTGATTACTTCGGCGGTGATTTCCGTGTTGCGCAGTCTCTATGGCGATCGCCTGCGGAGTCTGATCTTGGTAAACTCGCCGGAACGACTGGGAGAATGGCGGCGGGGTTTGCAAGATTGCCTGGGCATTTCTCGCAGCGATTTTGGTTCCGATCGGGGTATAGTGCTGTTTGAGGAACCGGAACCCTTAGCGGTGAAAGCAAAACGCTTGGACAAGCAAGGGGAACTACCACTCATTGTCGTGGATGAGTCGGAAAATAAAGTTAGTTTGTCCATGCTGCAATTTCTTCTCTGGTTGGCTTTTGCCGCCGATCCGGAAGCACCGCCACCAATGATTTATTAGCACAGGAGTAAAGAGAAATGACGCTTTGGCTAGCTATCAATGGGGTTTTAGTTTTGCTTGCCTATCTGCTAGGATCTCTGCCCACTGGCTATCTGGCCGGACGCTGGCTCCAAGGTATTGATATTCGCGAGCATGGTTCCGGTTCTACTGGGGCCACAAATGTGCTCCGGACTCTGGGAAAATTTCCTGCCATCGCTGTTTTGTTAGTTGACGTGCTCAAAGGTGTCCTGGCGATCGCCCTTGTGGATCTGGTTTACGCTTTTGACCCACTGTATGCGATCGCCTCCTGGCAGCCTTGGATGGTCACCTTGGCAGGCTTAGGAGCGATTTTAGGTCATAGTAAGTCCATCTGGCTGAAGTTCAAAGGCGGTAAGTCTGTGGCTACCAGTCTGGGGATTTTGCTGGCTATGTCCTGGCAAGTGGGACTCTTAACTATGGTGGTGTTTGGCGTGGGAATGGCTATTTCCCGCATTGTCTCCCTCAGCTCCATCGCCGGGGCGATCGCCTTATCGGGTATCATGTTCTTGCTAGATCAACCTTTGGCTTACGAACTGTTCGCGATCGCGGCTAGTTTGTACGTGATCTGGCTGCACCGCAGTAATATCCAACGGTTGCTGGCGGGAACGGAACCAAAGGTGGGACAAAAGCTATCACAGCCGTCAGAACCAAGTCTGGAAAGCTAGTAATTTATGTAGGTTGGGTTTCGTTCCTCAACCCAACCCTACTATGCTGATGTTGGGTTTCGCGGCAGTTCAATATCGAATTGAGAAAAGTCTACGGGCATCAAATATACCGGAATTAGCCATTTTTCAGAGCTTTCTGGCGACGACGAGCAGCAAGGGCAATCATCCGATCGTTAACGACTCCTTTATCAGAATCGATCGCTTCAAGCACTTTCTGAGCGGCAATGCCTGAAACAGGCTGAGATTGTCTCTGGAGAGGATATTTCATGAGGTGCGCCTATCTAGGATTTATACTATAGCAAGTCAGAAACCTAACCTACTTTACGCGATGTGCAACTTTCTCCGGAAGAATAACGGTTTGGTGGTTGAAGGGCTGAAAATGTTGTTCTCAAAACTCCCTAAATATCGTTGGTTGGAAAAAGTTGCACACGGCGTTACTTTCTATTCTGGGGGAAACCCATCCGATTGAATTTGTTCGGGGGAGTAAGGACAATCTTCTGGAAAATCCCAATCGTCAATTCCGGTTTCATTAGCAGCATCGGCTCTCGCATCACGATATACTTTTGATAGATCTGCCCAGTATCGCTTTAAGCTGGGAGCATCTCTCAGATAGCGTTTCAGGTGATTGCGTTCTCTTTTGATGGTGATTTCCCAAGACCTAGATCGTTTTTCTGGTTCATATTCCCATTTTAAAAGATGTTGAATTATTAAGCGAATAGAAGATAAAAACCGGTCCCGTTCTCGTTTACTCAAATCTTCAATTTCCTCGATAATATTAACCCAATCTACTTCACTATATCGTCGTGCTTGGATGAGGTTAACTTGTTGTTCTACCCATTGGATGATGTCAGTTTCGTACAGCATTTTTCCTCCCAAGTGGTAACGAAGCTGGTGAGGCATCCCATATTTGCGCCCGAACCCTAAAGGGCCCGGCTACACGAACAAAGCCCCAGCTCCCCGGGTAACGCCCCCTCCGCTGCGCAGGGGCAACGAGGCTGGTGAGGCACAGCCCAACTACTGGCTTAACCTGCTATAATCAAGTATATCTTACCCAATACGCGATTCGGGTATAGTCAGTATCGATGTTTCGCAAGGAACCGAATTATCATGTCGTACAAAGTTAGTATTCAGCTAGAAAAGACTGAATCTGGCTATAGTGCCTATTCTCCTGAGTTGGCGGTAGGCGAATTTCCGGCTGATTCCCTCGATCTGATATTCATTAAGCTCAAAGAAGCTGTCAAACTTTATTTCAAAGAATTGGACTCTGACAACAACAACGGTAAGGTTGGTCAATCAATCTGGGAACTGGCTGAAAACTTCGTTAAGGATTTGACAGAGGAGGAACTGAACCAACTGCCCACTGATGGTGCAGAACAACACGATCATTACATCTACGGAACACCAAAAAGAACGACATGAAAGTTGTATTCGCAGACACCTTTTATTGGGTATCCTTCGTAAATCCCAAAGATGTATGGTATAAGCAAGTTAGAAAAGTTGTCAAAGCACTTCAGCCCCTGCGTATAGTAACAATAGATGAAGTGTTAGTAGAATTTCTTACTTTCTACTCAGACTACGGTCCTCAAATGCGGCGACGTTCAGTTGAGCTAGTCAGAGGTATTCTAAACGATCCAGGGGTCCAGGTGATTGAACAGACCCATGAATCTTTTCTGTCTGGTCTTAATTTGTATGAAAATCGCCTCGATAAGGGATACAGTCTGACGGATTGTATTTCTATGAATACTATAATCCGACTGGGAATTACTGAAGTGCTGACCCATGACAAACACTTTTATTGTCTCGCTTAGTTAAATCGTAGGGGCGATCGCCTTGTCGGGTATCATGTTCTTTCTAGGTCAACCTTTGGCTTAGGAAATGTTCGCGATCGCGGCTAGTTTGTACGCGCTCTGGAAACTGGCTGAAAATTTTATTAAAGATATGACAGAAGAGAAACTGAACTAACTGCCGACGGATTGTGCAGAACATTAATTGTCATAATCATCCCCTTTATGTTCGGCAACGATACGTTCGGCTTCACGATCGTAATGTTCTGACAGGTCCTTGAGCGTGACAGCAAGGCGTTGATATCCTTTATTCTCGACCTCATCGGCCATTTTTCTGTACTTTTCAGCCAGTTCCCGTTCCGGCTTTCCTTTAGGATCGACCCAATAAACTCCACGTGAGTTCAGGTAGTAACCGTTTCGCATTTCCTCTGAATCCCCAGAATTCAGTGCATCGGCAACCGTGCGATCGATCCACAACCCATCTGCATCAGCTGGGGAATGGATAAGTACCTGTCCTACATGGATGAGCGCGACTTCTAGGTGCCCTGATTCCGTGCAGACCTCTTTTACACGCTGAAGCCAACTTGAGAATTGATCATTCTTGAAACTACCATCCGATTGCATGCCGGGTGGGGTACGCCACTTATGGAGCAATTGCCAAGCATTCGTGGCAATCGCCTTCCTGTCTTCGGATGGTTCATCGGCAATCTTGTCGTTTTTATTCGAGCGGTAAATCAATCCAATGACTTCGCAGAAAAAATCCGGGTCTCCAGCAAGGCCACTTTCCAGCAGTTTTGGGGTAGCCCCGTAATAGCCATTTAACAACGGCAAATAAGCCCACTCTACACGGAAAAGATCATCGGGACTTACCTCGGGAGTTTCTTGCAGAATCTTGACGAGTTCGACTATTGTATATGCATCGCTTGAAGAGGATGGATATGATGAAGAAAAAGCAAGAAGAGCATTGACAATTTGGGCTACATTTATGGGTTGCTTGCGGCAGTGCATTGTATACAAACAGTTGATTGCGGTGTAGGGTCTCCCATATTCGAGAAGTTTGTCGATGGCGATGCTTAAGTCACTCTTTGCCTGGCAGAGATTAGCATTGGTTTTTGCCCAGTATTCGCCTTGTGATTCTCCCAACCACTCAGCAGTTCGATCCCAGGTTTCCTTTGTGAACGGCAGGTAGCTCAAAAACTGTCTGCCCACGACCAACCATTGGTATAGTGACGGCTCCAGACATACCCGCTGGCGAAGAACGAGAGCTTCCGGTTTTCTGTTTCCAGGTATGCTGGCAGTAAAACTTCATCAATTTGGCGTCTATCGGCAATATCGGCAATACACCCGATAGAATACCCAACGTGGATCGGCGAATTGACAGCTTCGGCAAATTCAATTACTAAATTTAGACCACCTATATTTAATATTTCGCTTATAGCTTTTTGCTGGCGATCGTCGAGTTTCTTCGTCGCGATCGGAAAATAAATGTTGATACAGGTTCAGAGGATCTGATGGGGCCAGTTTGTCGGAAACCGCCTCAATGGCAGATAGTAAATCGGAGTTCAGCGCCCATTTCGCATCAGAAAAACGCCTGTGTTTGGAGGTAAATTTTGTGAGTCTGTCCCAAAGAGGTAAACGCTCATTTTCTGGTAGTCCTGTAATGGCATCTGACGATAATACTTTAAGCAAGCGATCGAAAGAAGGTTTGGGAAGCTTATCGAAATGGTCGATAAGTTCGCCAAGCCTGGAATTATCCTGACTTGCCATTGAAACAGCAAGTTCGGCATAAAAGGAGATTTGTTCCCAATATTCCTGGTGAGTAACAACTTGTTCCCTATCGTCTGGTATTGGGTTACGCCATGAAGGCTTATGTGAGCCCATTGATGTTTGTCGCTGATTGGGTAACAGGTTGATAATGAGTCTCCAAGTGATGTCTGGCAGCTCTTTACGGAGTGTCTGAACTGCTACCTTGCGCTTTTTTATTTATGCCATGGTTTGCGGGCGCCATGGCAGTAAGATAGTTGATAGTGAGTTGGCAGGTCTGTTTGCCCACTTTCCTCCTGGGTCATGGCTAGCGAGTTCCCCAAGGACGAGACAAACTTGGACGAAGTATTTCTCATCCCATGCGAGTCCTTCTAGTGCCCAAAGCAGGCCCGTCAGATAGTTACCACCAGTATTAAACTAAGCCAGTCCGTCACCGGACCGACTCGTCTTCAAAACCGGACGTGAGACTTTCACCTCATCCGGCTCCT
>JACOMV010000238.1 GCA_014324065.1 Hormoscilla sp. SP12CHS1
AGCTGAATTGGGTCTGCATTGAGTATAGCTCTAGTTTAGCACAAAAATGTTCTACTTGTTTCCTGAACAAGCTGTAGTCCGACACTTAAGGTCAAGAGAACCAAAATATCCAGAACTGTATAGTCAGTTTGGTTGGAAGTAAAAATGGGCTCGGTGATACTGTCACGCAAGAGATTAAACAGCCAGTAGCGCCAGCGCCGCAAGACCGGAAATATATCGGTGATATAATGGATTACCGCTGTCCAAATCCCGAATAACAGCCCTATACGTGCCAACCGCACAAAGCGTTTCAAAAATTCATGCCCATCGGACAACAACTTTTTATTTTTATCTAAATATAGCTTTAGTTGTCGATCGAACAGCCAGTTTACCCACCGCAAAATAAAGTGAACCGCCAGGGTGCCTGCTAGCACTAACAGCGAGAACAGCAGGGCTTGGCGGCGATAGCTCCAACTGCGTTCGCTTTTCGCCACTTGTAGAGCATTAGCGATCTTTTCCCCCCATTTTCTGGCCTGGGCATCTGTCCTCCTTTCTTCCCTCAAGTCCCTTTCAGTAACTGTCAAATTTTCTCGGTCATTGATGCGGAGGATCGTCTCTTTATTTTTCTCATAAATACCGTAAAAAGCAGGTTGTTGTCCTCCCCCTAGGTAATCTAGTAGTACCTGTTCCAATTTCTGATTAATTATCTCTGCTCTTTCTTCGGCACTGAGGGAGTTTAAGTCGTTGACATGAAACAAAACTCGCCCGTCGAGTACCACCGGAGCCTTTCGATCGAACTCTCCCACAATAGGAGATCGGGCCCAAGTTGGTGTCAGAGTCAGGAGTAGAGAGAAAAGGCCAGCTAGCACCAGTAGGAACCAGCGGCTGATTTTTGATTTGCGGGTCAACTTCAACTCAAACATGGCATAACTAAGTAGAGGCATCTAAATTTTTCTGACAGGAGGATTTTGTGAAGTAGGCGATGGTGTTTGAGGTGCTTGGGGTCGATATTTTTCTAAGAGATTGCTCGCCAAGACCCAAGCACCAGATCCCATCAACAAAACCAGAATCGTTCCCATTGTTACAGTTACCCAAGGCTGCTGCCAAAATGCCGATGCTGACGAGAGCGAACTTGTTGTCAGACTGGTATTGATCTCGGTATCTTTAGCATCACAATCACTCATCAGGGTAATTGTAATCTTGTAAGGCCCTTGTCTGATATTATCCTGGTTGTTTAGGGGGATACTAGCCTGATGCAGCTGCCGTTTTTGCACGAAGGTGCCGTTAGCGCTGCGGTCTGCGATCGACAACTGCTGATGGTCGCAGGTAATCAGAGCGTGGAACCGGGAGACTTTTTTGCTATTGAGCACAACTCGAGAAGAGGTTAAGCCGGTGTCGGGCTAGCGTTAAAGCACCTATATTGCTGGAAGCCTATGGCTGACGCCACGCTGCGCGATTGGCAGCAAGCATTATCGGCTCAAATCAAGTATAAATACTCAGAGAACTCCAAGAGAGCAAGCAGGCGCAGCCGTGTTGGGCATTTAACTCAATAGATGGGTTGGCCCGACGGGCCACAACCTGTGATCGGCAAGTATAGCAAAACTCCTGTTTTCGGTGGGGCGATCGCACCCCGGAAATGATATGTGCTACAATTATCAAGTGACAACTACCGGCATCGTCGCAAGCACAACAAAGAGATGACCCTTGATCCAATCGAACAATGGACAATCCCTCCCGCCACTATGTCAGTGGCACATACATTGACTATTTCCACACCGACACCGATGACGATCGCCTATTATATCTGGTACAAGAACTGGTAAATGGGAAGTCTTTAGCAGAGTTAGTCAAAAGGGGTTGGCACAGGAAAAACAAGTCAAGCTTATAGCCATTCAAGTGTTAGAAATTATCAACTACTTGCACGGTCTCAGGCCCCCAGTCATTCACCGGGATATTAAGCCGCAAAATATTATCGGCGCCCAAGGTAAGGTCCATTTCACGTCCTTGGCCCGGGCAGGGGCAATATACCAGGGACGATTCCGAGGATCGTAATGAGGCGATACTTTCAACAACTCCCCTCGCTTGCCCTCAGAGTCGATCGCGTAGGTTCGCAGACTTCCTGTGAATTTCGTTACCTGATAAGTGAGAGTCCCGTCGTCATTAACTGCCAACCCCACAAATTCTCCCGCTTGACTGCCCAACTGAATATAGCTCACTAAATCAAAGACCTGACTTTGGTACCAGAAGTGACGTTCCATAGTGGTCAAGTCTTGTAAATTTAACTGACCCTGTTCGATCGTATTGGCATTAATCTTGTTGATAACTTCCGGTGTATTTAAGTAAACATTCAAGCGTTCCTTGATGCGAGCAGTAATTTCGCCGCGCAACTGAGCGGCAACATTGTTAACAGCAAGTTGTCCGTTCCGCAATGACAGCCACCCCGTCAATCCTACGGCAGCAAATATTTGCAACACAAAGGGGACGATTGCGCTGCGCGCACGCTTCGCGAACGGAATGAGTCGCAGAGAAAATTTTCTGGATTGGCCGTCAGGGTTTTTAATAAGATTTTGGTTCTGCATGACTTTCTCTCAGGTAGCTAGAGATTTTTGAAAATGGGATGATTTCTTGACTGAAAACCCGCCAAGCAGCTAAGACCTCCTCCGATGAGGAGGTACCTTTTTGCAGTAAAATTACCCCATCAGCAAAGTCTCTCGCCCCATAGGTGTTGCTGGCCAGCAGATCGTCGATCAGCTGCACTGCCTGCCGCAATTGCAGGCGATCGCGCTTAAAAGCCACCTGATATTCTTTTAGCTGCCACAGATCTGCCAGACAATAATCCACATCAACAACTTGACCGTCATCATTGCGCAAGCGAAACTGGGCCGGAAAGCGAACAATTTCCCTCCGACCGGAAAGATGAGGGACAAGATAGGTAGTAGCAGCCATGCTAGCATCAGCAGGAATTTCTGCCAGCATGGGGCGAATATGACCCACATGTTGCCATTGGCGGGTTAAACTAACATATACCCAGGGTTGGAAAGAATCGGGAATCAAGAAATAGAAAGTGCGATTCGGATTAGAAGTGAGAGTAAACAGCAGCGACAGGACAATACAAACTGTCCAAAACCCGCGCACAGAACGGGAAATGTTGCTAGGCTTTCTTAACTCCTCATGATTCTGAAGCCCGCGCAGGCGGGCTTTGTAACTGTAGCCCCATCCCTTTAGGGTGGGGCCGCCCGGGTGGGAGTGTTCCTGAGAGTCATCATTGTGAAGCCCGCGCAGGCGGGCTTTGTAACTGTAGCCCCATCCCTTTAGGGTGGGGCGGCTGGGGGGGTGAGGTTGTGGGTAGAGGTTAAACCACCAAAGGCGAAAATCACTTTTACCAGCCCACCAGAGGATCGCCCCATAAAACAGTCCCGGCACGGGAGTTAAAGCATAGCGAATATTAATAGCCAGGACCGACTCTCCCTGACCTAAAAACAATTTGAGCAGGGGAAAGCCAGCGATACACCAGGAAGCCGGAGAAAAGGCGGGGACAAAAGCCAAAGGCAACCATTGCCCCAAAAGATATTTAATCGTCTTAAAAAAGGGGGTGAACAATTCCTGCACCAAGCGCAGGGGGTTAGAGATCATCCCCCAAATAATATCCAGAGTCGAAGCTTCCGCCTCCGTAGCATATTGACCGAAGCGTTCCATCATGAAGCGACGGGAAATATCTGCCGAAAACAGGGGCATAATCAGATTAGTCAGCATCAGCATATAGGCAAAACTGAGGGTACAGACTGCCAAACCAACCCGGGGATATCTGCCACTGACAACCAGGTAGAAACCGACGCCAAACAGAACAATTCCCGAATCTTCCCGGATGGCCAACACCAAAACCACCAGCAGCCAGAACAGCCACCACAAGCGTTTTTCCATTGCCAGCAGCAGTCCGAAAGCAAACAGAGGCAACTGACAATTATCATGGAAATTCCCCAAGGTCGGACCCAGCACCGCATTAGCAGCGTAATAGGCCAGAGTAATCATTCCGGCCTTCTGGGGTGGCAGATGCTGTCTGGCCAAGGCGTACAAAACCAGTCCCGCCAACCCTAGCAAAGTCACCTGCAATACCGTTAAAGTTGCTGCGGAAGGAAACAGGGCATATATCGGTAGCCACAACAACAGAGCTGGAGTGAAATGTTGGCCCAACCTGTGGTAAGATACGTCCGGCACATCCCCACCATGGACGACATTGGTAGAAAGACTCGAAGACAGGGAACTCTCGAAGAAGTTGCCATGGATCCCATTCCAGAAGACTTGGTTGAAAATCCCCTGATCGAAGCTGGCGTAAAAGCTGTAGTATCTGTGCAGCGTGCAGACTAGGGCGAAACTCAAAAAAATACTGACAGAGGCGATCGCCATCCTGGGCCCCGGTTTTTGCAGCCAATTGAGCACCATCACCTTAAAAGATATTTGAACTATTTTAGATTACCCCATTCACCAGTAGCTCAAGAAACCGGATTTTGGGAAAAAACCTGGTTTCTTGATTCTTTCATTACTGGCGATCTGCCATCATCGATTGCCAATATTTGCTAAATTATTAATAAAATCTAAAATTTTTATTGAACAGTACCGGGAAGTGACCGGTGAGCCAGCAACCATACAACCATACCGACAACTGGTACGTGGTAACTGGTACGCAGCAACTGATAACTGATAACTGGTAACTGAAAATAGCTAAATGCAGGCATCTCCTGAAAAACTGATCGACTCGGAAGCGCCTTTACATCTGCTGCTATTTGTGGACAAACGTCCCATTTCCGGGGAGCAGATCAGGCAAATTAGTCGTCAGCTGAAAGAATTGCATGGTGACTGCGACTATGAACTTATAGTAGTTGATGTCGGGGAACAGCCTTACTTGGCCGAACATTTCAAGCTAGTAGTTACCCCGACCCTGATCAAAATCTATCCCGAACCTAGACAGACCTTGACAGGCACTAATATAGCAGATCAGTTGACGAACTGTTGGCCCCGCTGGCGACACGACGCCGAAGCATATCTGGCTGACCAAAACGCCGTTGGTAATGGTGCAAAAACCGGTGAAACTATAACTGCCATTCGCTCCATTACCATCAGCGCAGAACTGATGCAGCTATCTGACGAAATTTTTCGCCTCCAGCAAGAAAAAGAACAACTCCAGGAGCAATTACAGTTTAAGGATCGGCTGGTAGCCATGTTAGCTCACGATCTGCGCAATCCCTTAACAGCTGCCTCCCTGGCCATAGAAACTTTAGAATTGGGTAAATCGGATACGGACAGTCGCACTTCTCGCTTCACCCCGGCCCTCACCAGTCAGTTACTCAAACATGCTCGCACTCAGATCCAAGCGATGGACCGGATAATTACCAATATCTTGCAAGCGGCGAAAGGGAGTAGCAGTAAGCTGAACATCCATCCCCAAAAGATGGATTTAGGTCTACTCTGTCAGGAGGCGATCGGCCAGCTGCAAAAACAGTTTCAGGCCAAATCTCAGCGAGTGGAAACGGATATCCCCCAGGACTTGCCTTCGGTGTATGCCGATCTAGAACAGGTCCGCCAGGTGCTAGTCAATATTTTGGACAATGCCATCAAGTACACTCCTACCGGCGGTGCCATTGCCGTTTCCATTCTCCATCGCACCAGTCAGAAAGTGCAAGTGAGTATTTGCGACACTGGCCCTGGCGTGCCGGCGGAAAACCGAGAGCGCATCTTTGAGGACCGCTTCCGACTGGAACGGGATGAGGCCAAGGAGGGATATGGCATTGGTCTTTCTCTGTGTAAGCGGATTATTCGGACCCATTACGGTGAAATTTGGGTGGATGAGGCTGCTCATACCGGTAGCTGCTTTAATTTTACGCTGCCGGTTTACCGCTCCTAAACACTTTTCCTACTTCGCCAAAAATTTTTTTGGGAAATCTAGCAAAAAGGGTTGACAATCTCAGATCGGGTTAGTTATATTATTTAAGGAAGATAAATCAAGCCCCCATCGTCTAGAGGCCTAGGACACCTCCCTTTCACGGAGGCGACAGGGATTCGAATTCCCTTGGGGGTATCGGTAGGGTGGGCATTGCCCACCTTTATCATTTTTAAACCCAGTAGGGCACGGCCCACCTTTTGTCTAGTGACCAGGGTCTCCCGGGTCACTACCAGTTGAGGCGGGAGCCTCCTTTTGACCAGTGTCCGGTGTCTAGTGACTAGGGTCTCCCGGGTCACTGCCAGTTGAGGCTAGAGCCTCCTTTTGAGAGTCAGACTACCGTTTCTACTCATTCATAGGAGGCTGTTCAGGGCACTCACAGGAGGCTCCCGCCTCGTGACTTCCCATTCCCAGGGAGACCCACCAAAACGAGGGCGTGAGTCTCAAGGTTGAGCAACACCTGGATTGGTGCAATAATGATGGTGTTGAGGGAGTAGAGCTTATGAGAACTGTTTTGAGGGCGATCGAGTATGTGCCAGTTGTGTGCGGCTTCTTTCTGCTGTTCCACAATCAGACGATACCAGCCTTTGTGGCTTTTGCTTTGTATGTGCCAGTTAATCAGCTGATGCGCTATCTGGAAGTTAAGCGGCTTAGGAATGGTGTTGAGTCGTCGGGGATTAAACAGTATAATACTCATCTTTTTGATATTGGTGGGGACATTGATGTCGGTGGGGACATTTCTCAGGCTTCTAATCAGTTTAATTTTCAGGTTAAGCAATATAAGTAGTTATGGAAAATTAATTTTAGATTTTCACCCAACGCCTTTAAGCACATCTTCCACCGCTTTAACTAAACTTTTCCAACTCTCATAGGCATCAATATTTAACCACTCGTATTTAATAAATCGCCACAAAATTTCAATGATATTTA
>JACOMV010000239.1:0-12010 GCA_014324065.1 Hormoscilla sp. SP12CHS1
AGCCGCATGGCGTTTCTGAGTGCTCCACAAAGACGGATACGCTTTATCTATATCCCCAAACATACCTCCTGGCTCAATCGGATAGAATGCTGGTTCTCGATTCTGGTTAGACGCCTGCTGAAACGGGGCAATTTCACTTTTCAGACTCAACAGAAGACAACCCTGCCAAGTCCCGAACAAACTCCCTCCCAACCCAAGAGTGAGACCTTACCTTCAAGTCCCGAACAAACTCCCTCTCAACCCAAGAGTGAGACACCAGAACGACCAACTCAAGATTCTACTCCCACTCGACCACCTGATCCTCCCACCCCACGGGTTGACACCGAAAAGGCGATGCTTGTCAAAACCTTCACTGGACATTCAGATTATGTCTATTCCGTGGCGATCGCGCCCGATGGCAAGACCTTAGTCAGTGGCAGTTCTGACGGTACTATCAAGATCTGGAGTTTGGAGACCAACAGAGAACTCACTACCCTCACTGGACATTCAGGCTCGGTCAGGTCTGTGGCGATCGCGCCCGATGGCAAGACCTTAGTCAGTGGCAGTTCTGACAAGACAATCAATATCTGGAGTTTGGAGACCAACAGAAATCATGGTTGGGGTTGGATTCGATCGGCAATGGTACCACTTGCAATCGAGATGCGATCGGGACTAAGGTAATTATTGACTCCCAAACGGGCCGTCAGTCGCGAGAAGTTCGGGAATCAAATGGCTTTTCCGCCCAGGGCGATCGGCGTTTATTATTTGGATTGGGTCATCAAACCCAAGAGGTACAAGTACAGATCTATTGGTGCGGTAATGCTACCCCCGAAGTTAAGTACCTGACGCCCGATCGCTATTAGACAATAAAACAGTAATCTTTGTAGTGATCTTTGTAGTGAGGACTTTAGTCCTCATCCGATCGGAGGCAAAGACTTCAGTCTTTACTACGAACCCCGGACCGCTTAATCATTATGCTATTAGTCTGTTTTAACCGACTTTAGCTATTAGCCGGGGGTTTGAACCCCCGGCGGGATGACAGCGAAGTGAGGGAATTTATCACACAGAATTGTAGCAACCTTTTTGACAAATTGTACAAAGTATTTACTACGAACCCCGGAAAGACTGAAGTCTTTACTACGAACCTCACCACGAACGGCCTTTAGCTGACAGGACCATCATGACAACATATGCACATACCGTCATAAAATCTATCTATGCAGCAATTAACTGTCGGGATGTTCCCGCCGCCATGCAGTTCGTAGATGATGAATGTATCTATCAGGATCTTAACTTTCCTCAGCCTTTTCAGGGAAAACAGGCCGTGGAACAACTTTTTACCGAATCTTGTCACAATGTCCCAGATGATTTACAATTTGTTATAGACGAGATTACTACAGGCGATCGCCTTGCAGTTGGTGTCCTCTGGCATGTTGAACTTGGTGGCATTCCCTTTCCTAACGGACGGGGAGTCAGTTTCTATCGTCTGTCTGAAGTGACCGGAAAATTAGTCTTTGCCCGGGACATAGTTGAACCCCCCATTAAACCAGGTAAAGCGGCATTCTTCATCATTCGCTTGGTGACTCCGCTGGTACGGCGACTGTTGAAGCAGTAGAGAAATAAAAATTATGGCATTGACGGGTGCATCTCACGAGGGGCGCGGGCGAAGCATTTGGACAGGGCATTTGTCTTTTTGTGTCAGAGATTGTCGCCCAAATGCTTCGCCCCTACATATATTTGCGCGGCAGAAAGATGCACCCGCATTGACAACCAACAACTGACAAATGCTTCCTAACTTGCGATATACTTCAGACTGGCGCAGCCTCGCTTTTCTGGCGATCGCCTATTTCCTATTACTCTTCCCTCTGCTATACGATCTGCCCCCGATCCTAGCTCTAATTTTGGTGCCCGTTAGCGGCTTTCAAAGCTTTTGCGTCTGGGTCATCAACCACAACCACATGCATTTGTCAATCTTCAAACAGCAGTGGGCCAACCTACTCTTAAATATCGCCCTTACTCTCCCTAGGGGATATAGTGCCACCGAAATTGTGTCATCGCCCATAATTATAATCATCACGTTTATCACGGCAACAAAAAAGACTGGATGGGACCGGAGTTTGCAGGTCAGGGCATTGGCATCGGACGCATCTGCCGCTATAATTAAAGCGAATGCTAATGCCGCCCGGGAAAGCCGTTCCCCAACGTCACCCCACTTGTCCAACCAGCAGCAAAAAAGTATCTTCCTGGAAAAAACTGCTTTGGGAATATTTATCCTCGCTATGCTGGCGATCGGGGGAGTCAAAGTGCTCATTTTTGTGCTCTTACCTTGGGCGATCGGGACAGTTTGCTTGTTGGGAATTAACCTCTTGCAGCACGATGGCGGTCACCACGAATCTCCCTACAATCATTCCCGCAACTTCACAGATCACCTCGGTAACTGGTTTTTCTTTAACAATGGCTATCATACCATCCATCACCTGCGATCGACCCAGCATTGGAGTTTGCTACCCCAAGGGCACGATCGCCTGGTGAAACCATACATCGCCCCCAGCTAGAAGTCAAGTCTCTTGTGGGCTTTCTATTTCGCTATCTGCTACAGGTTGAGGTCCCCGCCAAAAGCGAATAAAAGCCCGCAGATAACCCGGACAAGTGCGAGTGGGATCATCAAAACGGGGCAAATGCATCCAAGAAACATTGGGATATTGGTGATGGGCCAAATGCCAATTAAAATTCAGCAGCAAGGTACTGTATAAAGGATGTGCCTGCAAATTATGAGCCCCATTCAGGATATGATGGGGCGAGTCCGCGTGGGTGATATATTGCTGAGAAGACCAATTCAGTCCGTACAGGCCGTACAGCAACAAATAGGATCTCCAATGCAAGTCTAGAAGGAAAAACATGGGGAAAATAACTGTTGGCAGAAGGCCGCCAAGAAGGCCGCCAAGAAGGGGAAGAACTTGGTCTCGCAAAAGGTCGTGTAGAAGGTAAGTTAGAAATGGTGTCAATGCTGTTACAGCTTGGTTTTACTTTGGAGGAAGTGGCTCAAATATTGAAAGTCGAGTTGGAACAGGTGCGGCAGGTAGCTGAACCAGAAACACCAGAACAGTCCCTCTAAGGGGAACAGGAACATCTCGATTTTGCGATCTAGCCCGCGCGGGTGTGGTCAAAACCAGTTGGTAAAAAAATATCACACCCGCGAATGGTAGGCACCGCCCACCCTACTAATGCAACGACTTTTGACCACACCCAGCCCGCGCAGGCGGGCTTTGTAAGCCTAGCCCCATCCCTCGTTCCCACGGCTCTGCCTGGGAACGGTGAGGGCGGCGGTGGCCCAGCGCTGCCACCCAATTTTAAGTTAAAAATCGATTTGTCGCACTACTGTTAAAGCAGAATAGCTTACCCCCGCTGTCCCTTCTCCGGGATGTGTAGAATCTCCTACTAGCCAAACATTCTCGATCGGGGTACGATTGGCAAATCCAAAGGGACCAAAAGTTGACAGTCGCTGACCGATACCCCCCACTACCCCCAAGTCCCGGCCAGTATAACGGGCAAATGTGCGCGGTGTTGCTGCTTCCGTGAGGATAATTGTCTCTGGTGTTAAATTAAAATATTGGCCCAGACGGGCGATCGCCTCTCGAGTATACAACTGCTTCATCTCTTCATAATCGCGATCGTGCCACCAAGCCCCCGCCTCAGTAAAGGAAGAAGCGATAATAGTTGCTTTCCCGAACGGCGCCCGTCCGTCTCCGGGATGACTGACGGAAACGAACAGGGAATTATTTTCTCCAATGGGACCGTCATAGTCATAGAGAAACTGCAGATGGGGCAGATATCCTTCTGGAATGGCACTGCAATCGACCCCTAAATATAGCACAAAAGCACCCGATGGGGCAGGCAGTTTATCCACTCGCCTCTTGTACCCAGGCAATGTCTCATTTCCTAATAAGTTTACCAGGTTTTGCACCGTAACATTGGCAATCACTATGTCCGCAGGTTCTCGCCAAACTTCTCCCGTTTTCTGGTTTTTAATCCCTACCCCTGTGGCCTTTTCCCCTGACATTTCAATCCTTTCTACCGTATGGCACATTAACAGCTTACCCCCATCTCGTTCCAGGGCGCCTACTAAGCGATCGCTCAACACCTGCATACTCCCCAACAGATGATACAATCCTTGGGGTGTTTGAGATACAGCCAAGGCCGTCGCCGCATATAGCAATGCCGTTTCTTCTGCATCTACTTGGGAATAAAGCTTCAACTGCATATCCAGAAATGTTCTGAGTCGTAAACGATCGGATAACCCATAGATCCGCAAAGCATCCCCCACTGTCATGAAGGTAAAAGGCACCGTAATTAATGTATCGGGACGTACCGCTTTGAGCAATTGTCCCAGATCCCAAATATTGCGCGGCGGTAACACGGGGTCTCGGCCCTGAAACCGCCAGCAAGCCTCAAATAACCTTGCTAACAACTGCCAAAAAGGTTCGCTACCGGGAAACTGTCCCTGGCGTTCTGCTTGCCATTTTTCCCGATCGCGCCAGACATTAATAGGTGTTGTTTCCCCAGGTAAGAATACAGCACAGGCTGGGTCGCAGGGGATCCCAGGGGGGATATCTATTTCTAACTCATCGAAGATGCGTTTGTGAATGCCACCCGGTTCCAAACCCGCCACCTGGGTCGCCCCCACATCAAAAGTAAACCCCTGACGTTTGAAAGTCGAAGCACATCCCCCAGGGACGATCGCCTGGTCGAGGACCAAGACTGGGTAGCCCCGATGGGCCAAGAGGGCGGCGGCTGTCAAGCCACCAATACCAGCACCGATGACGACTATCCGGGGTTTACTGCTGTCTGTCTGCTTGTGAGGCATAAGGATATTCTTTGATTAAATTACGCTTACAATTTAGATTCCACTACCCAGGAACCTGCCAACAATAACATGTAAACTATCACCCCGGCAACAAACCAACGAAAACTGGTATTTTCTGGTGACTGCAGTTCTTCTGTGAAAATATTGAACAGCAGCATTCCCGCCATAATTGCGATCGTAATATCTGATAATAACTCGTTAGGCGTTCCCATGCCAATATCTATGATGGCAGCAGATACCACAACTGCTATTAACACGTAGCGTCCCCAAGATTTAAATTTACCCGACTTTTCCCCGAGAGAATTGTCACTTGATAAGATGTGTAAGCTGTGATGCATTTAAATTGCATAGGCAAAAATGGCCGTTATAGCTGAAACGCTCTCCTGTCGTGGGTTGCCTCGAAACATGCAGTTTAGATGCGCGACAGCTTAAACCCATTGCTACCACATAGAGAATCGTAAATGGTAAACTCTCCTTAAACTGACTTGGCGTTGCATAGACGAGCAGAAAATTGTACAAACTCGCAAAAAATAGCTGAATGTACCCTAGGCGATCGCCATTACGCCGCTGAAAGAACCCGCCATCCGTTCGGTTTTGTAGATCCACTTGTGAATGCGATCGTACCCGAAATGAATCGCGACAAAAACATCCCTGTCGTCAGCGCCAAAAGTACCGAAATATTATATCATGTCGGCTAAGGATGGTAGCGGCAGTCTCTCGATTGAGAGTGAGAAACAAATCATAGCATATCAGTTTAAATTTCAGCATCGGAGCTATTTATATCACATTTATCGAGATGGAGTGCGCCCGGAAACTATCAATGCTTACCTGGAAGTTACTCATCCCAATGGCAAAACCTATGCTGAGGCTTTGCTGGATCTTTATGAATACAATTATCAGCGTTAAGTAACTTGGAAAGCGGATAACCTGGGGAAAGAAAAGGTGCGGATACAATTTTGACAGTGGGGACTTGGGGAGATATAGTGCCTTTAATGGCCTTGGGACTGGGGTTACAGAAAGCAGGTCATCAGGTGCAATTGGCAACTCACGGTTTCTTTAACTCCCAAATAGTCTCTCGGGGTCTGGCCCATTACCCAATGGCAGGAAACCCTCAAGAAATTAACAGGAGTGAATTTGGACAAGTTCTGCTAGGATCGGGAGAAAATCCCCTGATTTTTATCCGTCAATACGGGCAGATCGCCCAACAGCTATTGCAGTAGTTGCTAGCAGATTCCTGGGAAGCTTGTCAAGGGACGGAGGCGATCGTCGCCGTGCCTTTTACCTTTTGGGGCTATGATATTGCCGAGAAATTAGGAGTCCCCTTTTACTTGGCAGCATTATTGCCCCTACATGCTTGTCAGGATTTTCCAATTCCGACGATGCCAGCTATGGGGGGATGGCCTTGGGAGAGTCTGTACAATCAACTCAGCTATCCTCTGATCCACCTGTCCTTTTGGCAACTGCTTCGCGGACCAATTAATCAATGGCGACAGTCCACTTTGAATTTGCCTCCCTTGTCCCCCTGTCAGGAACCCCTGACACGTATGGAACGGGTGCCTTTTCTCTATGCCTATAGTCGGGCGATCGTCCCTCGGCCCGCCCATTGGCCGCCACAACTGCACGTGACGGGTTACTGGTTTTGGGAACGTCCTTCTGACTGGAAAGCGCCAAGGGAATTAGTAGAGTTTCTGGGGGCGGGACCGCCTCCAGTCTGCATTGGTTTTGGCAGCATGCAGAACCGCGATCCCCAGAGGATGACGGCATTGGCGCTAGCAGCTTTGGCCCAGACAGGACAGCGGGGCATCTTGCTGACGGGGTGGGGCGGACTCATTCACGGTCATTTGCCCGATACGGTGTTTCAGTTAGATTACGTTCCCCATGATTGGTTGTTTCCCCAGGTGGTTGGGATGGGATGGAGACCAGTTAGATGATAAGCGCAAGCCATTGAGAGAGGGATGTCGCTTGTTGCCAATGCCCGGGGTAATGCCTGAAGGATATGCTGACGTGGGACGGATATGGTAAGATATTTCGGGAGAAATTGGTCGGGGTCGAACTGGGGGTCGCCCCCCAGGTTGGGAAGTGATTACCAGCTCGACCCCGACCAAGATTTTGGGAATTTTATCACAAGCAGTGCGGAGTGCATGAAAAATGATTAAGCGTGACTGGGTATGCTATAATCATGGCAGGCCCAGTGTCCCGCTGTATATTATCAGATCCTGACCCCCGCGCGGCAGCGATCGAGAGAATATAGTTGCGATCGGATTTAAGTAGGAGAAATAGCAATGTCTGAAAAATTTATGGAAGCGATGAGACAAGCAGATGCCCTTACACCGGCAGAACAGATGCGTTTAATCTCTCACCTCATCCAACAACTGAGTCGTTGCGAGATTAAACGAAAACAAAGCCGCAAACTTACGGAATTTATTGGCATTGCACCTAACCACCTCGGTGGAATGGATGCTCGGGAATACATTAGTAGAATGCGACGGGGAGAATTTCCCGATCGGGAACTAGAGTTAAGAGAGTCTAAAAAAGAAGCATGAATGTCGAAGAGAGTTTGGAGTCGGTGACGCGGCTGTTTTTATACAGTGCCCCAGTTATATGCTGTAGAAGCGCATCCGCGATACTCGTTGATAATGAGAGAAATATTCGATCGCATTGAAGCAGGTAGTATCGTTGCTTCGCCTATAACGCTAGCAGAGTGTTTAGTTAGTCCAATTCGTTTGGGACAGAATGAATTGTCGCGGGAGTACATAGACTTGATATTGGGACGAGAAGAGATTATCTTTGAATATGGTTTTGAAGAGAGCATAGCAATATAAGCGGCTCAATTTAGAGCAAGACAGAACCTGCAACTATTAGATGCTTTTCAGCTAGCATTAGCATTAGCGGTGCTTTTTTAAAGAATGACGCAATTTTCAGAAGAATCTCAGAAATCAAGGTGATTATAGTAGATGACCTATAAATCTAGAATTATTGCTGCCAAATCTAAAGCTCTATCGCCCCATCTTGGATCGATTAAGCTTCTGCTGTAGAGAGTGATATACTGGCATCAATCAAACGGATAGGAGGCTGTTCCTGCAATTGCTTGACCAGATCTTTGGGATTAATGTAACGCGGATCCTGGAGAGATACTCCCCAAATAACCAGTACCAATTCGGACCAAAAGTTCAGGGCCTCTTCAGTCACTAAATCCCCAGCCCCGGAGAATCTGACTCAGCAACAGGCGACTGTGGGCCAGGCGATCGCCCACAATCAGCTTTCCGTCCATCAACTCAATCTTTTTGGAACCGGGGGACCAGGAGGCTATATACTCGTCGATCGGGCTAACAGTCACGTCGGGAAAATGCTATCATAGCTTCATTGTAAATCCTAACAGTAAAATCGTGGAGACAACCTACACAACGGACTTTAATGAGTGGGTACAACAGACAGCCCAACTCTTGCGAGCGCGTCGCTGGCAGGATCTTGACCTACAACATCTGATAGAGGAGGTTGAAGACTTGGGGAAGAGTGAACGGCGAGGAGTGGCTAGCCAATTGACTCGCCTGCTGTTACATCTGTTAAAGTGGCAATATGAACCCCAGCGTCGATCGGATAGCTGGCTGGACTCCATTACCGATGCTAGGACTCAAATCGATCTGGCGATCGAGGATAGTCCCAGTCTGAGAAGTTATCCAGAAGCGCAGCTAAAACAAAGTTATCAACGGGCCCGTCGCCAAGCTGCCAAACAAACAGAAATGCCACTAGAAGTATTCCCAGAAAACTGTCCCTATGCTCTCGATCTGGTGTTAGATGAAGATTGGTTACCAGAATCAAAGAGTTAAGATTTTCCATTCGCAATTATCAATTAGCCATTTTCGATGTAGGATAGGTGGTTAACCAAAAGATGAATTTCAAGAAAGGACATCAGAGTAAATGCTCAGTAGTGGTTTGATATGGGTGCCGGTAATAGGTGCCGTTTTGCTCGGATTCTGGCCCGGTTCCCTCAGTCCCGGGCGATCTCGTTCCATAGCGCTGTTCGTTGCCATCAGCGTCTTGATCTGGACGATCGTGCTGCTAAGTCAGTTTGACCGGACGATCCCGGAGTTGCAATTTACAGAGTCCATACCCTGGATAGAGGCCCTGGGTCTGAGCTACAGTCTGGGAGTAGATGGTCTGTCACTCCCCTTATTGGTGCTCAACGGTCTGCTGACGGCGATCGCCCTATTCTGTACGGACTCAGACATTCAACGTCCCCGGTTCTATTACGTTCTCGTGCTGCTGTTGAATGCCAGCGTAGCCGGTGCATTCCTAGCCCAGGACTACCTGCTGTTTTTCCTATTTTATGAGATAGAAATCATCCCCCTATATTTCTTGATCGCTATCTGGGGGGGCAAGCGCCGAGGATATGCAGCAACCAAGTTTCTCATCTATACCGCAGTATCGGGAATTTCCCTGCTAGCGTCATTTTTGGGCCTCGTCTGGTTTTCTGGTGTCAATAGCTTTGCCTACAACCCGCAGATAGCTTTACCCCTGGGAACCCAACTGCTATTACTAGGGGGGATACTGGTAGCCTTTGGGATTAAAATTCCCCTAGTGCCCTTCCATACCTGGTTGCCAGATGCCCATGTAGAAGCCAGCACGCCAATTTCGGTACTGCTAGCTGGGGTATTGTTGAAGCTGGGAACTTACGGTCTGCTCAGATTTGGATTAGAACTATTTCCAGATGCCTGGCAATATTTAGCTCCCTGGTTGGCTACTTGGGCCGTGGTCAGCGCCCTGTACGGGGCCTTGAGCGCGATCGCCCAAACAGACATGAAAAAAATGGTCGCCTTTAGCTCCATTGCCCACATGGGTTATATACTGTTAGCCGGTGCTGCCGCCACCCCCCTCAGCTTATTGTCAACAGTCCTGCAAATGATCGCCCACGGATTAATATCAGGGCTACTGTTTATCTTGGTGGGCGTAGTCTATAAGAAAACTGGTAGTCGGGATATCACAGCCCTCCAAGGACTCCTCAACCCAGAACGGGGTTTGCCCGTGACTGGCAGTTTAATGATTTTGGGCGTCATGGCCAGCTCGGGGATCCCCGGCATGGTAGGCTTTATTTCAGAATTTTTAGTGTTTCGGGGCAGTTTTCCCATATTCCCCACTCAAACCCTGCTGTGCATGGTGGGTACGGGGTTAACCGCTGTCTACTTTTTGCTGTTGGTGAACCGGGCCTTCTTCGGACGCTTGTCCCAGATGGTAGAAAACTTGCCGCCAGTGCAGTGGTCCGACCATCTCCCGGCGATCGCCCTAGCAGCGGCGATCGTCATATTAGGAATTCAGCCAAGCTGGGTAGTACATTTGAGTGAAGTGACAACCAATTCTATAGTCGCATCATTTGCGACTCTCTAACCCCGTCGCGTAGAAATCAGGGAAATGACAACAACCATTCAACCATCAAAACATCCCCTGGCAGCCTATATTAACATTCTGGAAACGGGTGGAAACTTACTGCCAGATTCGCGAGATAATGTATTGGAAGTAGTGGGAATTCTGTATAGCTACGGCGTCGTGCTGGACGCCTACTCCAATAACCTGATCTACATTGCCCAAAATCAATTTTTACTGCTGTTTCCCTTCTTCAAATACTTCGACGGAGACATATCTTTTAAGAAGTTGCTGTGCCATTGGTGGCACGATCGGATTAACTATGAGTACGCCGAGTACGTGATGCGAGTAATGCTATGGCACGGCGGTGGGGCCCTGGATGAGTACCTAGATAGCCCGGAATTTACCCGAGCAGCAGCATTAGCGATCGAGGCTAAATTTAAGGGAAATTGGTTGATGCTGGGACTGCACAAGCTATTTCCGGAATTTCAGCGAGAACAGGTACGGCAGATGGTATATTATAGTGCCTTGGGTCAGTTCTGGCGGGTAATGAGCGATATATTTATATCACTGTCCGATCGCTATGACCGAGGAGAAATAAAGTCAATCCCGGAAGTAGTACAGCATATCCTAGCAGGTTTAGTGGCAGATGCGGCAAAACCAATTACCTATACAGTGACGATTAAGGGTGACGATTATTATATCATTCCCAAAGCCGCCGGGATGACATTCCTGCCAGATGTAGCAGTCCCCTATGTGGATACGATCTTCTTCCGGGGAACCCCTTTCTTGGGTACAGTTTCTTACAACGCTCAAGCTCAACAAATTCCCCAAAATCAAGCCGAATTTGATTATGGTGCTTTATATGCCGATCCCCTGCCGATCGGAGGTGCAGGCATTCCTCCGACATTGCTGATGCAGGATATGCGCCATTATCTGCCAGAATATCTACAGGAGTTTTATCGGCGTGAGGGTCGGGGAGAAAATGACTTACGGGTAAAGATTTGCCAGAGTTTCCAGAAATCAATGTTTTGCGTAACCACAGCGGGGATCAAAGGACTGGCGCCTTATCCCCTGGATACAGAAGATCCCCAACAACAGCAAGCAAACCGAGTTTACCTGGAAAATTGGATGGATCGCTTTATCACCTCTCGCTTGCAGATAGTCAACAGCTAGCTACATCCGAATAGTTGATAGTTAATAGCAAGAATTAAGAAACCAGGTTTTCCCATATATAGTGCGTCTAAATCATTTATGCAAATTTATGGGAGTGGGGACAGATACCTCAAAAGCTATAATTTGTCATTGCGAGGGGTGTCCCAACCGACATATTAACGATCCCCGTAAAGATCCCCCGAAGCAATCTCACCGCCTGATAATAGTGGTAGTGGTCATTCCGGTAGTGATTTAACTACGGTCCTGCGTTCCCCCCCCCTCGTTCCCACGGCGAAGCCTGGGAAAGTGCTCCTAACGCTCCCAACACAGCCCTCCCAGTTTCAAGGGCTAAAATCACTACTTGTACCCTCGCCCTACCCTCGCCCTACCCTCGCGCCACCCTCGCGCCACCCTCGCGCCACCCTGGTTTCTGGGCAAGTGAATATGTCCACAGCAACTGAGTAAAGATCCTGGAGAGCACAGAGTAAAGCTTATTGTTTAGCCCAATCGTACTTACACAACTTGTGCCGTTATCACTGCCGGTAGCGCTTGTGGCCGTGTATCTGGTGGGCCATCTGGCTGGGGTCGAGCTTCCAGTCGCCTCTCAACCCTCCCTTACTTCAGAAAAATCGGAACCGGACTTGCGACTTTCAT
>JACOMV010000239.1:12295-13710 GCA_014324065.1 Hormoscilla sp. SP12CHS1
TAGCGGCGTTACCAGCTATGGCTGCCAGCGAGCCTACATTTAAGTCCTTGCTTCACACCGCGATGATGTCACTCCGCAGGTTTATACCTGAACAAATCGCACCCCTACATTTGCAGTCCAACGGAATTCAGGAAGGATTTTCGATAAATAAAATGCTGATTGAGGGAAAATATAATAGAGTGATATCTAAGCTGTCGCGCATCTAAACTGCATGTTGGGGCTGAGGAGAAAATCGAGGCAACCCACGACAGGAGAGCGTTTCAGCTATAATGGCCATTTTTGCCTATGCAATTTAAATGCATCACAGCTTATACTTAAGGCTCCTTTGAGGAGAAGGGAACTTGAAGCAGGCAACACTCCACCAGTTAAAAGTATTTGAGGCCGCAGCACGCCACGGCAGTTTCACTCGGGCTGCCGAGGAACTGTATTTAACCCAACCCACCATCTCCATGCAGGTGAAGCAGTTGACCAAAACCGTGGGTTTGCCGCTGTTCGAGCAAGTCGGTAAACGCCTGTTTCTCACAAACGCCGGTGAAGAACTGTTTGCCGCCTGCCTGGATATTTTCGACAGGTTATCCCAGTTGGAGATGGCGGTGGCGGATCTCAAAGGTCTAAAGCAGGGACAATTGCGACTAACGGTGATTACCACGGCGAAATACTTTGTGCCGCGTTTGTTAGGACCGTTTTGTCAGCGTTACCCCGGTATTGACGTGTCCTTGCAGGTAACTAACCATGACGGTCTGCGGTCCCGGATGAATGATAATTCAGACGATCTGTATATTCTCAGTCAAGTCCCGGAAAATACTGACCTAGTGAGTCACAAATTCTTGGAAAATCCCTTGGTGGTGTTGGCAGACAGAAATCATCCCCTAGCAGAGGAAAAAAATATTCCCCTAGAACGTCTGAGGGACTCACCGTTTATCATGCGAGAACCAGGATCGGGTACGCGCCGGGCAGTGGAAAAATTATTCCGCGAGCATAATGTTTCTGTCAAGGTGAGGCTGGAGTTGGGGAGTAATGAGGCGATCAAACAGGCGATCGTGGGTGGTTTGGGAATATCAGTATTATCGAAGCATACCCTAGCCTTGCAATGTGATACTGGTAGGCTGACTATCCTGAATGTAGAAGGTTTTCCGATCGAACGTTATTGGCATGTGGTTTATCCCAGTAGCAAACATCTGTCTGTGGTGGCTAAGACTTTTCTAGAATATCTGTTAGATGAGGGAAAGCAGGTAGCAGATGAGACAGCAATTAATAAGACTACAGAATCGGGGGTGAGGGGTGATGATAAAATGTTGATTTTTCGTTGATTCACGGATATTTGAAAATGTCGAGGTAAGCTGTCGCGCATCTAAACTGCATGTTGGGGCTGAGGGGAAAATCGAGGCAACCCACGACAGGAGAGCGTTTCAGCT
>JACOMV010000240.1 GCA_014324065.1 Hormoscilla sp. SP12CHS1
TTTGTCTGTGGTTAAATCGTCATAGTCATTATCCTTTGCAGTTTGAGAGACTTCTCAGTCAATAAGTTGCACATCGCGTCCCAATCTTAAAAAAATCATAGGAAAGTCATATAAAAATCACAAGTAAGTCATAGAAAAGTCATAATCTCGTTCTTTGCGCTAAAATGCATATCGAGGCAGAGGTGCCAGACCCCAAGGGTGCCGGTTATAACCTAGGCCCACATTGACACTCTACTATGATGTACTTTGACACATGACCGCTGACGAGGCCCTGGCGCTTGTGGAAACCCTGCTCGACTACCAGCCCTTAAACGAAATCCAAGAAACCATATTTCGGAAATGCTGGGAAGATCGGCACATCACCTACGAGCAAATTGCCAAAAGCACTGGCTATCAACCTGACTATCTCAAGCAGACTGGTTACAAACTCTGGGATCTACTCACAGATGCCTTTGGGGAGAAGGTCAAAAAAAAGAATCTCCAGTCAGTCCTGAAGCGATACCTACGGCGAAATCAACTGACTTTACATCGAAATCAGGTGATTGGAGTTAACCTCAACTGCGCAACCCTCCATGAAGCAAACCTAAGTGCCAGATTCGCCGTCGGTGAATCAGATTTGTATCAATCTAATTCCCAGGGGGCCACAATACCTAATGATAACACTCGATCTGGTGCAGAGAGCAGTTCAGATGAAGAGGAAAATCACCAAGAAGTTCAGTTTCATTCAGAAGAACGAGTCTATGACTGGAATGGTTTGCAGTTGAGAACCGATGCTGAAGTGAAAATTGCCCAAGCACTCGATCGGGCCTCAGTTATCTTCTCCCCCAACCCGCAACTGCGACTGACAACCCCCGAAGGCAGACTAAATCAACAACCCAACTTTGCCATCTTCCACCAAGGCAAATTAGGCATTCTGCTGATCGATCCTGTCCCACAGTATCCAGACGTTGGCAAAACCTCCCAGTCCATCCAGATAGTTCAGCATTACCATCCTAACAGATGCCGGGAAGAACCCGATCGGGTAGTGCAGGAATTTTTAGCTATCTTGACTGAAGCATAGATAATCAAGTTGTAGGTCGGGTTTCGTGCCTCAACCCAACCAATAGATGTTGTTAACGCCAGTATTAATTCTCGTTCTCAGAGTCCGGCATTCATGTCTGTTAAGATTATCTTTAAATATTTCCCGTGTCCTTGCGATCGGGATAACTTAGTCTTCTACAACATCAGCCATTTTGACAGTGCCATTAAAATCCTAACTCTGCTTTCAATTCTTCTAGGCTAATCGTTTCTCCCGCATCTGCTTGTCGGATACCCGATCGCAACTGCTCCATAAATCCCCGATCGCCCATAATTTCCATAGTTTCCATAAGTGATTCAAATTGTTCTAAACTCAAGGCAATCATCACCGGTTTTCCATCCTTTGTAATCACCGCTGGTTCGGTAGCCAAGGATGATACTAACTCTGGTAGTGTTGCTTGTGCTTCCGCGATCGTTAAGCGTTTAGGCATTTGCATCATACCTTTGTTTATCTGGTGTTTACAGTCTAGCACTAACTTGCTGCCTGGTGGGCCGTGCCCACCCTACCAATTTCCTGTTTACAGTCTACTATTCAATAATTTCATCGTATTGATTGATATCGCCTTCTGGACGCTGTTTCATCGAGAGCAAAATATCCTCTAATGGAGTGAGGTCTAGCCACTCATGGCGTTCTTTGGTATAATCTCCCTGATCGGGGCTAAAGTATTGAATAAACCGAATTGTATCAATTGCTCCTAAGGCCTCGATTAAGGCTTGATATCCTTGTTTGATAATTTCCTGTTGGGTTTTAGTCACGATCTTCATCCTCAATTTGTTGAAATTCCATAAGCCAACGCACCGGATTATCAATTGCAACATTGATAACCAGAATATTTCTTTGCGCTTTCCTAATTAGCCTGTCATCCGTGGACAAAAATATATCGGCACGACTGCGTTCAGCACTGGCAATGTGGGCTGCATCGTAGCCTGAAAATCCTAATTTCACGAGTTCTGCCGATCGCTCCTCTATAAAGAAGCTGCTGACTACTTTTATCTTAGCGCTCGTCAGTATTGCTTTCACGTTATTCAGTCTTTCGGGATCGAGAGTTCGATCGAGTTCTGCTTCTAACGCGGCGCTGGTGATAAGTTTCCATTGTCCTAACTTACATTGCCTCAATATGGTGAGGATTGCTTGGGTTTCCAGTGCAATACGGGGCTGGTTTTGGTCGTCAAATGGACGATTGAGGCAGCAAACATCTAGATAAATTCTGTAGCTCTGACTCATAGCACAATCTTCCTACCCGTGAGTATTTTTTGCATCTTGTCCTGTCTGATACCTTGGGTTTGTAAGCGATCGTCTTGTGCAGGTTTAACTTTAATCTATATTCCGACAATAATCAACCCATAACCCGCAACAAACCAAATGTTACACAGCCCTAGCATTCGGGCATTTAATTTGTTTGTATATTTATGTTATAATTTGTCCCCCAATGCATGAAGGTTACTACACTTTAATTTGGCAAATATGAGATGCTTTTTGGCTTTTAATTACCAGCGCTAAAAATCTGTTCTGCGGTCAAATTCAGTTCGGAAAATGCTGGAGATTAAATGAGGTTATCCTCCCGAAATTGACTGACTTCGTACTCGCCGTCCACAAGTGTATATACAGAAATAGTCGGTTGCTTGGGGTTGCCAATAAACCGCCTGCCACCTAAAGCGCGATAATCAAATATCCAGTATTCAGGGATACCCATTTCTTCATAATCTGTAGCTTTAAGAAAATAGTCATCACGCCAATTGGTGCTCACTACTTCTACAATTAGACGGACAGACTCACCCATTGTAATAAGCTGTCGCGCATCTAAACTGCATGTTGGGGCTTCCGGTAAAATCGAGGCAACCCACGACAGGTGAGCGTTTCAGCTATAACGGCAATTTTGGACTATGCAATTTAAATGCATCACAGCTTAGTTGATTCAGCCTCCCAGCGCGGTTCCTTGCTAACAGCCGCGCGATCGAGTCGCCATCTCTTGCTGTTCATTTATTAAGCTGTTGTTCATAGCGTGACCTCTCTTGCTGCCAACGTTCAATCAAAATTATTCGTGCTTCTTTCATATTCATTTTATCATCACCCAGATCCCTTAGCCAAACTTTCTGTTTTTCTCCAGAGGGGTAAAGAATGTCTAGGTGAGGAAGATCGTGAAAATCATCAGCACGAATTACCGCCAACCACCCTTCTTCTTCTGCAAACTGACACTCAACTTGAATCACATAAGTATGTCTATCTCCCCCACGGGTTTTCACGCGGACCCGAAAACCGTCTTGATGCGTGATAGGAATGAAAAACTCTTTGTCAAATTCCATTGCTTCTTTACTGCCTACCACCTATGGTTTGTACTGCCCATATTTTCATTATAATTTATTCCTACAAAAAAGCTATTTCAATCTGATTGTTATCTACCAGATCGCAACCTATATTCTATATCGAGCGTGCAATAATTAATTAAGAAACCTCTCCCCAAAACCTGGGATCCTGGTGAATGATGATAATAACTCTGGTAGTTTTTATTCTGATGACGCGATCGCTCTTGTCTTTTATACCTTAACATCATACCTTTATTTATTTCTGTTTACATTACCAATACTTAACAACTTGGAATAATTATTAGCCCGCGCAGGCGGGCTTTGTAATTGTAGCCCCACCCTTTAGGGTTGGGGCGTCCTGCCAATTATCAATTTGTTGAGAAAACCACAAAGCCGCGTACAGTACCAGATCGCACCCGCACTATACGGGCCTTTTTCCAGTAAGCAACAGAGAACTGAATATTTGTTCTCGTCTCTGACTAAACCAGATATAAAATAAAATCGTGAACAAGTCACTGATATTTGCGTGTTGAATTCCTTCTGCACCCATGTCAATTAGTAAAATGCGATCGCGATGAAAAAAATCCTCATCCTTTCCGAAGTCGGATATTCACAGGCCGCCAAATAATCTGACCAGGTAGCAGGTTGCCACTGATGCAGAGTCCGTTCTGTCTGGATGAATGGAGCAATTGTAGCCGTCATAGCACTAACGTTCAATGATGCTTGGACAACAATTATATCTTATCTTATATCTGTAGCATCAAAAAAGGATTTAACAACAGGCAGCAACTGTGTCATAATTAGCAGAGGGCAGGAACTGCCGCCAGAAAGTCATAGGTGTCCCAGGTCGCCCAGACCAGTTAAAATATCTGCAAACATCGCCAAACCAGGTACCATAGAGCAGACGTGACTAGCAACAGGGCAACCAACTCCAATCGCCAAATGCCAGCAGTTAACAAGCTAGCGAACAGCTATTACGCCTTACTAGGGGTCCACCCTTCCGCGTCTGTAATAGAGATCCGACGGGCCTATCGGGAACTGTCGAAACGCTACCATCCCGATACCACAGACCTGGCACCAAAAATTGCCACGGAAAAATTCCACCAACTCAACCAAGCTTACGCTACCTTAAGTAATCCAGAACAACGTCGAGTCTACGACCACTTCATTGGCTACTCGCGCGTATACGTAGTTCAGCCATCCCCTGCTTATCGTCTGACTGACAATGGGCAACAGAAGATGTCATCGGAGGTCTATTTAGAGCCAACCGATCGCCCCCTGTCCGCCGGGGAAATCTTTGCCCTGTTCATTCTAGCCCTGACCTTTATCGGCTGTCTGATGTTAGCGATCGCAGTGGCCTTCACCCGGCCAGAGGACGCCTTTGCACCCATCGAACTGCCCAGCAGCATTCTAATTAACTCTATTGTTTAATAAATTATGGCTCTCCCGACCTCTGATACCCCCCTGTACAACCATCCTCTCCCAGAAATTGAGCGCTGGCTCACCAACCAGGGATGCCAGCAAGACCGAGAACAACTCCACTGCTGGTACATCCAGCGAGCCAACTGGCAAGCAGAAATCAGCCTCGATATAGAACAGTTGACTGTCCGTTATATCAAAGCCAGTGAGGGAGGAAGCGGGGACATTCAACGCGCCTTCAAATATTCCCTCAGTCGTAAAGATATTGAAGATGCCGTCTTCGCAGGACCTTAATGACTTGTCAGTAGTCAGTGGTTAGTGGCCAGTGGTTAGTGGCCACTGGTTAGTTGTCAGCGGTCAGCGATCGGCGGTCATTAATCAGCGATCGACTAATACCATTTTAGAAAAACAATGCTAGGATTACTTGAACATTATATTATTAACTCAAGTTGCTACCTATAAAAATTTCTCCGTCCGAAACAGCCATTTTTGGCAATTGAATCCACCAAAATGCCATTGATGATTTTGGTTGCTCTTGACCTTGATTTTCTATAGGTAGCAACTTAGGTTATTAGTCGGTTTTAACTCATATCTTGCACCATTCGCAACTAGAGGCGGAGCCTCATAGCGCGTTACCAGGCGGTCGCCAGGTAACGAGGATGGGAAAATACCTGTTAAATAAGGCTTTCAGTCGGTTTTCAACCGACCAATCGCTATCAGCCGTGGGTTTAAACCCACGGCTGGCCATGAGGCTAATCGAGAATGGTGCAAGATCTCAGTTTTAACCGACATAAAGCCGAGGGGGGTTTTGTCGTGCGAGTACGATGTCCCCTCTCGTTCCCACGGCTCTGCCTGGGAACGTGCGGTTACGATGTCTCGGGAGTAGTGCGATTAGCGCTCCTGTGTCTCCTGGGTAGTGCGACTACTCCCCCTCGTTCCCACGGCTCTGCCTGGGAACGTGCGATTAGCGCGTCCCCCAGAGGGGGGAGATCGAGCTCCCGGGAAACATCGATCTCCCAGGAGACCGCTCACCCGAACGAGACATCTCCCGACCCGGGGACATCTCCCGACCACGAGACACGGAAGGCGGGCCGACTGCGAAGTGAGAGAACTTTCGCGCAAGAAGTGTAGCAACATTTTCAAAAAATGGTATAACAACTAACAACCCACAACTAACAACTAACAACTAACAACTAACAACTAACAACCCACAACTGACAACAAACAACTAACTTTTGACCTTGCCAAAGCGGCGATCGCGCTGTTGATAAGTCCAGAGAGCCCGGTGAAACTCAGCCCGGTCAAAATCCGGCCAGAGAGTATCAGTGATGTAAATTTCCGAGTAGGCGACCTGCCAGAGGAGAAAATTGCTAATGCGCATCTCGCCGCTAGTACGGATCAGCAAATCAGGATAGCAAAGATCGGGCGTATAGAGGTGGCGCTCAAACGAAGCCCGATCGATTTTATCCGGTTGGATATGACCGAGCTGTACCTGAGTAGCAAGGGCTTTACAAGCATGCAAAATTTCCTGGCGTCCCCCGTAGTTCACCGCCGCCCTAAACTGAAGACCTCGGTTAGCATGGGTAGCCTGGGTTGATTTCGAGATCTGAGCTTGTAGCGATCGGGGTAATTCCTGTAAAGAGCCCATTAACTCCAGCCGAATATCACGCTCCATCATTTCCGGCAGTTCCCCGCGCATGAATTGCTCGATCAGAGTCATAATCAAGGTCACTTCCTGCTGGGGTCGCTTCCAGTTTTCCGTCGAAAAAGCATAGACCGTCAGGGCTTCGAGTCCCCAATCATCGCAACAGCGGACCAATTCCCTCAGGGCATCCACCCCGTGCGGATGACCCATTATCCGTGGCAGTCCTCGACGCTGAGCCCACCGACCATTTCCATCCATAATTACCGCCACATGCCGGGGTAGTCTTTCTCGCTTCAGGTCTGCAGGCAGTTCCTGCAATTGCATTTGCATGAGTGTCATTTTTTCTTCTGAGGAGCCGATGATGGCAAACGGAGTAAACGCGCAACCAATGCCGTACCTTTAGAGTTAAGCTGGCGACCCAGATTGCGCAGAGCGGGGGCCACAGGCTCCCTTTGGGCAGATTGGGAGAATTTCGCCTCTAACAGTTCCTTCAGTTTACTGCTAGTCAAAGGGCGATTCAGGAGTCCCCGTTCCGCTAAAGAAATGGAGCCTGTTTCTTCAGAGACCACCACACATACACAATTTTCCACTCGATCGGTAATTCCCATGGCTGCTCGGTGGCGCGTCCCCAACTGTCGCGACGTCGTCTTCTCCGACAGGGGTAAAATCACCCCAGCAGCCACAACCCGCGGCATCCGAATCCAAACCGCCCCATCATGTAACAATGTTGTTGTCTGAAAGATCGTTTGCAACAATTCCTTCGATACCTCAGCATTCAACTTCACTCCGGGGACAGAAAAAGAGAGCTCATCAATTGGTCCAGTAGTTTCTATAATCAGCAGGGCTCCAGTCCGATTTTGGGAGAGTTCCTTGACTGCATTGACAATTTCATCGGTAACGCTATCAGGGTTCGGCATGATTTCAGTGGCTAGTTGAAATAACTGTAGAACCTCTCCCTTTCCCAATTGTTCTAAAAATCTGCGGAACTCCGACTGTAAGATTACCGCCATTGCCACAGCAGAGCCAATCACTAACTTATTCAGGACAAAATTTAGCAGCTTTAACTTCAGAAATGAAGATATAGCTGTTGCCAGCATCAGCATGATGAACCCTCGTACCATCCACATGGTCCGGCGCTCGCCAATCACAATGAGCACCATATATGTGAGGACGAGTACCAACCCAAAATCAACGATGCGTACTAGCAAAAACTGAGTCCTGCCCAACTCCGTCAGCCATTGCTTCGAAAAATCCCCCATCAGCGATCCGCGTTGGCAAAAGTTAAAAGTGAAAAGGACTCAGTCCCGATGCGTCCTCGCGATCTCCTCTTTTGTGCGAATACGATGTCTTCTGGGTAGTGGGACTAGCGCATCCCGAAGCCGCGCATCCCGAGCGCGTCAGCGAGGGCGGAGAGGAGAGCAAGCGCATTAGCGAAGGCGGAGAGGAGAGCACACGCGAGCGGTCTCCCGGGAGACCGCTCGCCCTGTCAGAAGACATCAAGCGACCAGGAGATCGCGAACTGACAAGCAAACTCTCCATTATCAGCTCTTTAACCTGTTAGTTTGATAACGAAGACCCAAGTCCATCGGGTAGGCGATCGCTTTTTATCAGGTCTTCATAAGTTTCCCGTTCCAGGATCGTCTTGGCAACACCATCCTTCACTAACACCGCTGCTGGTCTGGTCAGACGATTGTAATTAGACGCCATGCTATAATTGTAGGCACCCGTACACATCATCACCAGGATATCTTCTGGTTTGGTTGCTGGCAGAGGAGCCTCTTTAATCAGAATATCCCCCGATTCGCAATGTTTGCCAGCAATCGTGACTGTCTCCGTGTAAGCCTCGGACATCCGGTTAGCTACCACGGCCCGATACACCGACTCATAGGTGATCGGACGGGCATTATCTGACATCCCCCCATCTACTGCCAGGTAAGTCCGCATCTCGGGAATCTCCTTGCGGCTGCCGATCGTATATGCCGTACAGCAGGCCGTACCGATCAGAGAACGTCCCGGTTCGCACATCAGTTCCGGCAGGGGCCATTGCCTCTCCTTACAGGCACGGGCGATCGCCTCACTCACCGTCTTCACCCAGGCATCTATACTGGGAGGATCGTCTGTTTCCACGTAACGAATCCCCAAACCACCACCTACATTTAGTATCCTGGTGGGCAAACCGTAGGAGTCAGCTTTCACCAACCAGTCTACCATCACCGACTCTAGATCCTCATGGGGTTGCAGTTCAAAAATCTGGGAGCCAATATGAGCATGTAGACCTATGCACTCCAGGCCAGATTGCTTGGAGATCGAGGCAAATACTCGATCTAGTTGGTTGGGATCGAAGCCAAATTTGCTGTCCAGATGACCCGTGCGGATGTATTCGTGAGTGTGACACTCGATCCCCGGAGTCAGTCGCACCATGATCTTGATCGGGCTGTCACATGAGGCCACCATTTCCGCCAAAGTTTCCAACTCCAGCCAGTTATCTACCATAATGGTGCAGCCCGTTTCCACTGCCAAGTCCAGTTCGGCCCGGGATTTATTGTTGCCGTGGAAGTACAGGTTTTCCCCCCTGACGCCAGCTTTTATGGCCGTATATAGTTCCCCACCGGATGCCACATCTATTCCCAACCCTTCTGAATAGGCGATCGCGCATACTGCCAGACAATTCCAAGCTTTGGAAGCGTAGATCGCCGATGCCTTGCCTGGATAATAGCGCTTCAATGCTTCCCGATACTGGCGGCAAGCCGCGCGCAGAGTCTCCTCATCCAGTATATATAGGGGAGACCCAAACTGAAGAACTAACTCCTGCACATCACAGCCACCTATTTCCAGACAGTCCCTGCTATTTACCCGAGCTGTTAGGGGTAACATTTCTTGATTAGGGGAACGTTCCTTTTCCCCGTTTCTGCTTGGTTCTGATATATACTGACTGCCTGACATAGCACTTGCACTATAGTTCCTTTTTTCCATCGACTTTTGAGAGATACCCTTTTTAGATAGAGTTATCGATTGATTATACGCTATTAAATAATCTTACAATTACATCACTTCACCCGAAGAGCGATCGCACTGACCACATCGATCCAAGTCCTACGCAATTGACAGATGGTGAGATTACCCCAAGACCAGATCCTACTAGAACTCAAACCCCTAACAGTCGAGTTGCTACCGGCGGTAGTCGAACTGGATAGACTGTGTTTTGGCAACCTCTGGAGCCTGGAAGGATATGAGCGAGAATTGCGTAGCATCAATAGTGATTTACTTACGTTATCATGTCTTGATTCATTTGTCAAGGGATCTGGGAGCAAGGTGGACAAAGGAGTTTTGGTAGGACTAGGTTGTCTGTGGGCGATTTTAGAGGAAGCTCATATCACCCTCGTCGCAGTTCATCCAGAGTACCAGCATCAAGGTTTAGGTCAGCTATTGATGTACGCTCTGCTCAGAGAGGCATGGCGTCGGGGGTTGGAACGGGCAACTCTGGAACTCGGGGCTGATAATCTTGCGGCACTCTCGTTATACCAGAAATTTGGCTTTGCTGTGGCGGGACGACGCCGCAATTATTACCCCCAAAACCCCCAAACAGGTGAAGATGGCTTGATTATGTGGCGTAGCGGCCTAAATAGCCCCACATTTCCCGATGAATTGGCCCATTGGCAGCAGCAAGTGGGCTCTCGTCTGAGGGAAACAGGTCCCTACTCCGTGATTGACCAGCTGTAGGACGGGCGAGATGATCTTTTCTGGTCCCCTCCAGAAAAGGTTCGGGGCATCTGAGCGAATCATGAGCAAGCTCGCCGTCAATGATGGTCGTGCTACCGGCGCAATTTGTGACGCAGTTCTCGTTATTCCTGCCCTCGCATGCACTGGCTAAGTAGTTAGACAAAAATAATTGCACATAGCAATGGGTGACATGCTCCGGATATGGAGACTAGCGCGAGAGAGTGTGTAAAATTAATTTTGTCCATGTACTTATCACTTTTACGAGCTATCAGAAGATTCTGCTGGAGACGAGAGGACTGATGCCATTCTTGAGGAAGTCAGTAATGTCGCATCTTATATTTCTCGTGTTGCCTACGCGGCGGCGGTAAATACTAAGGCTCCGCAAGCAAAAGCCGTCGAAATTGGTGTCATGGCAGTGGCAAATGTGACCTACGCTGGTCTGGAAACCGCTGAGGCGGCTGTCCACTAATTCGGGAAGTTATAATACAAACAATGGGTAGCGGCACTGGTTGCTGTCTAATTAGATGTAATTAATTACTGCTGACAACTGATAGATCGCACCTCGCGATCTATCAGTTAATGGTATCGGGATCTATTCGGAAGAGCCTGTAAGTATTGCGCTAATTGTTCGGCACGTTAACGTTCTGCTCAAGTAGTCGTATTAAGGGGCAAGCATAAAACGCTGATGCCTCGCCGCAAGAAATGGCTGAACAATAGTTTTTTGCGGAAACAAAACCTCCAGGTATCTACCCCTGGGAGTTTATGATTTGAGGCTATCGCTCACTCGACAAACTTCGATAACTCATTATTCGATCGCCAATTTAAAACCCAGGGCCTCTAACAATTCAACAAAAGTATAGATTTCGGCGCCACCGCTTTGGGAGAGAATTTTCTCTAATTGCTCGTACTTTTCTTTGGCCGACTCCGAGAGAGCCTGCATGGCCGATCGCGCATCGATTACATCTTTAAGTGTCGCCGATAGCAGTTGTGGTTCTGGGTCTTTTTCCGACAAGATTGCCTCGATAAAACCTGCGGCGTGTTCTCGGTCTTTAAGGGATTAGATTAATGCATCTTGCTAGCGATCGCTTGTCGGCATTCTGTTATTTTTCATCCTATTAGCCTTCAAAGGAATAGTCAACTTCAAATCCACTGCATTCAAAAATTAAACCAAAGCATAAATTTCCCCACAACCGCTTTTTGTCAACATTGCATCCAGTTGCTGATGCAGTAATTCATCATTTTCCGACAGAAGTTTCGAGGGAAAACGAGCTTCAATAACTTTTCTCAATGCATTGCGTAACATTTGTGGTTCCGGGTCTTCCTCTTCCAAGATTGCCTCAATATAAGCCGCTGCGTGTTCTGGGTTTTTGAGACACTCAATTTGGAAGTCGCGGTAGCGCTCGCTGCGGTAGCGCTCGCTAGTAGGCACTTTCAAGTCTGTCATCCCTCCAGTATTTTATTGCTTGACTGATATTGTTGTTGAGTGCTTTTATCTCCTCCACAAAGGAAACATCGAATCTCCCTTGGTTGAACTTCCATAATTTAATTGCGATCGCAACCATGATGATTTTACTATACTTTCCAGTTGAAACAATTTTTTTAACGAAAAGCGATCGCTTGGCATAAGTCGGCGATCGCAACAGTCCCTCGCACCGGAGCCTAGGCGACTGGGCCAATAAAACTATTGCGACGATCGCAATAGTTTATCGCAAGTTTGAGAAGTTCGCTTCACCGCTGACAGCCCCTGGCGATCGGGGGTGCGATCGGGATATATCAGTTAATGGTATCGGGATCTATTCCGAGAGCCTGTAAGTATTGCGCTAATTGTTCGGCACGTTGACGTTCTGCCTCAGCACGTTGACGTTCTGCCTCAGCACGTTGACGTTCTGCCTCAGCACGTTGACGTTCTGCCTCAGCACGTTGACGTTCTGCCTCAGCACGTTGACGTTCCGCATTTAGTTCTTGTCGCAGTCTGAGTTCCTCTCGGATCAAATAGTCTACATCCGGGGGATATAGTATTCTAGCTACGGGTAAAATAAATCCCGGAAATTGCGCGCTCTTGACCTCATCTCCCGGCAAAAAATCCCGCTCTGCGTAACTTTCTTCCCCGGAAATTTTACTACACAACCGCACCCGGGACCGCTCTGGGTCTACGATCCAATACTCCGGAATATTGAGGCGTGAGTATTCATCTCGTTTGGTTCCGTAATCATCGCGCCAGTTTTGAGAAGTCACTTCTACTACTAAGAGGGGTTTTTCCTTAAAGTCCAGCACTGCTGCGCCGGAGCGAGCGCAAACATTTTTCCAAAAATTTTGATGATAAACGACTACATCTGGTATCCGAGATGTCTTATCTTCCGTTCTCACTCCCGTCAAGTCTATCGCTACTAAGTTTAAGTTTTCTGATACCAAGTAGCGCAGAAACTCTACGGTTAAATATTTACAAATTAAGTTGTGTAAACCTGTCGGTGTTGGCATTTCGATCAATTGACCGCGATAGAGTTCGTACAGCACCCCCGGTTTTCCGGAATACTCTAGGTATTCGGCAAAACTCAGGGTCTTTTGGGACATATTAACATCAACCGTGGAACCTACCATATTTTTTCCCTCACATCAACGCTCCGATCTTAGCACGGAATTTGCGGTCTGCCACCAGTTGGTAAAGAGGGCGATCGCCCGTGCAAGCGCCAACCGGTGGACTGACCGCTGACAACTGATAGAGCGCCAGGTGCGATCGCGCTCTATCAATTAATTGTATCGGGATCTATTCCCAGAGTCTGTAAGTATTGCGATAATTGTTCGGCACGTCGAGAAGCGGCCCTTTAGGGTTCGGGCGGCTCCGCTGGAGGGGATTGATAGTTAGCGTTGCCTTGTGGGACAAAAGGAAAAGCTAACAAAGTGAGCAAATAAGCTTGATTTTAGATCTGGGTGGCGGATGGCGAAAACCCCCCTGAATCACAAGCTTTGAGCCACTTGTACCCAGAAGCCAGACCTGAGAGTATCCACCCATAAGCTGTCGCGCATTTACATTGCTACGGCCCAAGAGCTGAAACCTTTGCTCTAAGAGGCTTTCCCAATATAGAATTGCTGAATAAGAGAATGAGCGCAATTGCTTAGATGGGTGGTGAGGTTGATGGGACTTAACCGGTAGAGTTTGTATAGCCCCACTTTTCGGTAGTGAGGGGGCGGGGGTAAGCTAATCAGACGGCGCCGACATAATCACAAGCTCCCGGTTACCTGTATACAGAAGCCAGACCCGAGAGGATCCACTGGCTGATAATTCATGGTTTTGACCTCAAGCCCGATAAGCTGTCGCCCATTGAAATTGCCTGGATACAAAGGCTGAAACCCTTGCTATCAATGACTTTCCCCATTTTGAATGAGAGAATTTTGAATTTTGAATTGCTTAATGCGGTCGGTCGGACGATCCGCCAGCTACTAGTAGATGTCCAATGCAGGGGATTTTTGTCAAAAACAGACCCACCTCAGGCGGGAATCCCCCCATCAACTTTGGGAAGCCCTACAATAATCCTTTAATTAAGCTATGCTAAAATCATCATAATGGGAAGCAGCCTATTGACTGCCCGGACCCAAAGAATGCAAATTGCCAACGACCGACTCACTCCAAAGATAGCCAATGGAAAGACGCCATGTTTGAACGCTTCACAGAAAAAGCTATTAAGGTAATCATGCTGGCTCAGGAGGAAGCACGCCGCCTGGGTCACAACTTCGTAGGTACAGAGCAGATCCTCTTGGGTCTGATTGGCGAAGGAACCGGCGTCGCTGCCAAGGTACTAAAATCTATGGGCGTCAACCTCAAGGACGCCAGGATTGAGGTAGAAAAAATCATTGGTAGAGGCTCGGGTTTTGTCGCTGTGGAAATTCCTTTTACCCCCAGAGCGAAGCGGGTACTGGAATTATCCCTGGAAGAAGCCCGCCAACTGGGTCATAACTACATTGGCACGGAACATTTGCTTCTGGGTCTGATCCGGGAAGGGGAAGGTGTGGCGGCCAGGGTGCTGGAAAACCTGGGAGTTGACCTGTCTAAGGCGCGGACTCAAGTGATTCGCATGCTGGGCGAAACGGCTGAGGTGACGTCGGGAGGAGGCGGCGGTCGCACGAAAACGCCAACTCTCGATGAATTCGGCTCTAACCTGACTCAAATGGCAGGTGAGGGTAAGCTGGACCCGGTTGTCGGTCGCCAGCAGGAAATTGAACGGGTGATCCAAATCCTGGGACGCCGGACTAAAAATAACCCGGTGCTGATTGGCGAACCAGGGGTGGGGAAAACGGCGATCGCTGAAGGTCTGGCCCAACGCATTGCCGAAAATGAGATCCCCGATATCCTGGAAGAAAAGCGGGTGGTGACTCTCGATATTGGCTTGCTGGTGGCAGGGACGAAGTATCGAGGCGAGTTTGAAGAACGCCTGAAAAAAATTATGGATGAAATTCGCTCGGCAGGCAATATCATCCTGGTGATAGATGAAGTCCATACCCTGATCGGTGCGGGGGCGGCAGAAGGGGCGATCGATGCGGCGAATATTCTCAAACCGGCTTTGGCCCGGGGGGAACTGCAATGTATCGGCGCGACAACCCTGGACGAGTACCGCAAGCATATTGAACGGGATGCAGCTCTAGAACGCAGGTTCCAACCGGTGATGGTGGGAGAACCTTCTGTGGAAGAAACGATTGAGATTTTACATGGTCTGCGGGAACGCTACGAGCAGCATCACAAGCTGAAAATATTAGATGCGGCCCTGGAAGCGGCAGCAAAACTGTCAGACCGCTATATCTCAGACCGCTATTTGCCAGATAAGGCAATAGATTTGATCGATGAAGCAGGTTCCCGGGTCCGATTGATAAATTCTCAATTGCCTCCAGCAGCCAAAGAACTTGACAAAGAACTGCGTCAGGTGCTAAAGCAAAAGGACGATGCAGTCCGCTCTCAGGATTTTTACAGGGCCGGAGAACTGCGCGATCAGGAAATGGAAATAAAAAGCGAGATTAAGGCGATCGCGTCTGCGAAAAAGACGGAACAGGAGAATAATTCCGACTCAGACTCTCCGATGGTAACTGAGGAGGATATCGCCCATATTGTGGCATCTTGGACGGGAGTACCGGTGAAAAAGCTGACGGAGTCGGAATCCGAAAAGCTACTGCACATGGAGGATACTCTCCACCAGCGCCTGATCGGTCAGGATGATGCAGTTAAGGCGGTCTCTCGCGCTATTCGTCGCGCCCGGGTGGGATTGAAAAACCCCAATCGCCCGATCGCCAGCTTTATCTTCTCCGGTCCTACCGGTGTGGGTAAAACAGAACTGACTAAAGCTCTGGCGGCCTATTTCTTCGGTTCGGAAGAGGCGATGATTCGTCTAGACATGTCGGAGTACATGGAACGTCACACGGTATCCAAGCTGATCGGTTCTCCCCCAGGGTACGTGGGTTACAACGAAGGCGGTCAGCTGACGGAAGCAGTGCGCCGTCGCCCCTACACGGTGGTGCTGTTCGATGAAATCGAAAAAGCCCACCCAGATGTGTTCAATATGCTGCTGCAAATCCTGGAGGATGGCCAGCTGACGGATGCTAAGGGGCGCACGGTGGACTTTAAGAACACCTTACTGATTATGACCTCCAACATTGGGTCGAAGGTGATTGAAAAAGGTGGTGGCGGTTTGGGCTTTGAGTTTGAGGAAAATACAGCCGATGCTCAGTACAACCGCATTCGTTCTCTGGTGAATGAAGAACTCAAGCAGTATTTCCGGCCAGAGTTCCTCAACCGCCTGGACGAGATTATCGTCTTCCGTCAGTTGTCGAAGGAAGAGGTGAAGGAAATAGCCGCGATCCTGCTCAATGAAGTCTTTGGACGTCTTACAGAACAGGGTATTACTCTGGAAGTGACGGAGAAGTTCAAAGAACGCCTGGTGGAAGAGGGCTACAACCCGGCCTACGGGGCCCGACCTCTGCGGCGAGCAATTATGCGCTTGTTGGAAGATAGCTTGGCCGAGGAAATTCTTTCCGGTCGCATTAAAGATGGAGATACTGTTGTCGTTGATGTGGATGAAAACGGCGCAGTGAAGGTACTGGCTCCCGAGAAGAAGGAACCAGTTCTGCTATCTAAAGTGGCTGATTAGCTCTTTCAATACTCCGGACAGTTTTTAGACCCTATTTCGACCACAACACAAGGGTTGCAGCCCTTCGCGCCTTATTTTTTCAATGTCTGCCCCAGGGCTAACTTGCCTAAAATTCACTATCGTGAAAGGCTGACGCTGCAAGGCTTTTCGATATCTCCTGTTGTGCTCTTATCCCAGGGGACTCGTGATATCTTTTGCGTGCCGTCAGGACAAGAGCACGGCAAAAGATATCAAACACAGGAGACATCGCAGCTACGTACAGCCAAAACTGTCCGGACTATTGCCAAATCTAAGAAGCACCGATGGATAGTCTAGCATCAGGATAGAGAACATCTACTAAATTTAGCATTTGATGGGCATAATCAATAGCTGTACGTTGATCGGTAACCGTAATATGACGTTGACCAGAAAAAGGCTCAAAACCATGAACAAATTACAAACACCTTCCCGTTTGTACTCATAGTCATATCGTTCGATTTTTCCTGGTTCGATTTTTCCTGAATTTTTTGGGTCTTCTTGGCTAGGTTCAGGTGGCAAAGGTTGTTGGAAGTCAGAAACTAATTGCTGACTTCCATTTTTTTGTCTTTCCGCAGTCTCTCTGTTGTAGTCTAGTATCTGTCCGAACTTCCGCGATTGTAGACATCGAGCACATCCTCCATCTGACAAACAAATTCTGCATTAGCTTCTGGTGGGATCACCCATGACTTATTGAGCCAAGGTTTGAGATCGTTTTTTTTTAATGTCTGTCTCACCGTCTCGGGGGAAATCGATTCAACTATCTCTAACTCCACCAGTTTATCGGCTAGCAGTCTAATAGTCCACCGTGCATGACCCTCTGGAGGAGATGAGCAGGCCAAAGCGATGAGGTGAGCTTCTTTTTCCCCATCCAAACGACGCTTTTTATGTTGACTGCTCTTTTGGCGACTCAACGCGGCTTCCACTCCTTCTTCGACAAAGCGTTTGCGTACCCGTTCAATAGTGGACTGACTAACATCTAGGGCTTCACTAATTTGAGAATCAGTCCAACCACCGTTGCTTTGATTGATATCGGCTTTCAACAAGATCCGAACATGGGTAAGTTTATGGGCAGCGGCTTTACCTACGCGAGTCATTTGGGACAAAGCTTCACGCTCAGAGGATGTGAGTGTGATGATGTACTTCTTTTTTGGCATGGGATAGGCAAGTCTTTGAAGAGGATTTTCTCTATATTATCTACTTTCCGTCTATTCGTCAAGTAAAAATGGTCAGAGCACTAGACCACAATGAGCATACTGCGGACTTATTGATTAATTATCGGTTGGTTTTGCGGGTATTGGTCACTTTGTTTTACTCAAAAAGCGCGCTCGTTGTGGAACGCACTTTCGGCTAGCTCAATTGGTATCGCAGATTAAGTAAAGATTATGAGCACCTGAGAGAAACTTCAGTTCAGATGGTTTATATTTCAATGATTAGACTCATGGGGAGGCGCTGAGCATAATTTTTTACCTTCACAAACTTTTAAAACAGCCTCTAATATCTAGATGGCTTCAGCTTTCTCTGCGTTAAGCCAAGTAGCTGTGTTTCTAATTCTTTGACTGTCATCGGTACTGTTTGATTTGTGAATTATATCTCTCGTAAATTATATCTTATTATCGTCCCGATCGGGGTTTGAAGAGCATCATATTTCCCCTCATTGCTAGTTCCGGCGGAAGCAGAGCCTCTTCTGTTCCCTGACTCTGGCAGGGAACGAGAGATAACCATTGTCTCCTATGGTAATGGTTAATTTTTCACCTCTCAAGTCAGCGGACCAAAATAAAAGGTATCGGTACCAGATCGCACTAACACCAAGTAACTAAAACAGGAGACATTTATATGATGCTGAAAATTTTTCTGTCAGTTATCTACCAGGTAAAGAAATTCCTAGAAGATGCCAGTAGAGATGCCGAAACGTTGGAGAAGCAAAAGTGTCTGAGACCATCGTCGGTCCCTATCAAGGCGTGTATTTTCGAGGCACTTGGTGGCCCGCCCGCAAAGTCAAGTAAATATCGTTTTACTTTTTACTTAAAAGCCATCGGGAACTAAGAAAACCCGATGGCCTTTTAAGTTCGAGATTGCTTCGTCGTTACTCGCAACGCTGCGCGGTTATTTTAAAGTCAAGAATGAAAAACCTATCCAAGCTATCCCATGAGGAAAGTTAAACCCGCGATCGCAGTCTGCAACCTCTGCTTCTCCTACCCAGACAAGTGGCATGTTTTACAGAATCTGAGTCTGACAATACAGCCAGGAGAACGGGTCGGACTGATTGGTCCCAATGGTGCTGGTAAAACCACCTTCTTTTTATTGATTTGCGGTGTCTTGCAGCCAACCGCTGGTGAAATTGTACTCTGGGACAAACCAGTGGTAGCTGGGGAGTTTCGTCCCGAAGTCGGCCTAGTATTTCAGAATCCCAACGATCAGTTATTTTCCGCATCAGTCCGGGATGATGTCGCATTTGGTCCCGAAAATCTTGGCTTGTCACCGGCGGAAGTAGATGATCGCGTACAAGCAGCTCTCTCCCTGACAGGTGTTTTAGAACTAGCTGCGCGAGTACCTCACCACTTGTCTGGAGGAGAAAAGCGGATGGTCGCGATCGCCTCTGTCTTAGCGATGCACCCCCAGCTAGTGATTTACGACGAACCCAGCGCCAACCTGGATCTGCGGGCCCGGCGTCGCCTGATCGACTTCTTGCAAGACTCAAACGAAACCCTAGTCATTTCCTCCCACGATTTAGAACTGATTCTGGAACTGTGCGATCGGGTCCTCTTACTTGACCAAGGCCAGATCGTCGCCGATGGCCCCCCCCAGGAAGTGATGGCCGATTGGCAACTCATGCAGGAGCATGGCCTAGAAACACCTGTGTCCGGAGGGAGCGCCCCTCGTTCCCTGGCTCTGCCTGGGAATGCAGGCTCTGCCTGGGAACGCACTACCTCCGGACACAGCCCCTCGTTCCCTGGCTCTGCCTGGGAACGCTGATGCTCCATTAAAGCAGGTGCGATTGCGCGCAGCGCAATCGCACCCTTTTTTTCATCCATCCTCTGGACGATATTGATTTTGTCAAGCTCATTAATCCAGAGCCCGTCAATACATGATTTGCTCGCCCGAATGCTAGCACTACCTGTCGCTGCACTTTGGAGCAGTGCGCGCAGCGCTACGCCCCTACAGATAGATTTGCTTCTATGAGATGCTCCCGATGCTGTTGGAGGCTAGCTGACCAATTGCTAATTCCCTATCTTAATTAAATCTTCACAATTTACTTATAATAATTTTTCTTGACTTTGTCGGTGACAATCATCACAATCTGGCCAATAAATTGTCACATCACTGTGAGAATATCAACATTACTTTTAAATAGTATTCTACAGCGTTTAAGACATTCAAATCTAATTTGGTTGCATCATCATCACATTTATTAATCGACGTTAATAAATCTTTACGCTGTGAAAATATTTTTAAGAAAACCAGGAGTATTGTCGGTACTATGATCCAATATCAAACATTTTCACCAAGTTTCACAATTGCAGAACTGGTCTTTCAGGTTTGTCGTTCTGGAAAAGTGACTAGAAATCACCGGCAACAACTGAGATCGATACTCCTTCAGGATGCGCTTAGTGAAGAAGATTACTCAGCTATTGACCGGCTACTATACGCTATTCGTAGAGGCTGGCTGCAACTAGGAGAATAAACCACCCGATTACCAGATGCATGCAAGGGACTGTTAAATCTGCCAATCGCTCTGTGGAAGGACCCGCCCTGCTCGCGGCGTGAGGGCTAAAAACCCCCAACGGTCGGCAGTAGTTACCCAGACAGGACTTACGCAACTTGAACTATTATACCGTACCAGTAGTGTTTGGTGGAGGGTGCTGCCCTGCATTCAGCGCTTCTGCGTAAGTCCTGCTGCGAATATGCGATCGCCACAACAATCTGCGACAGCAGCCCCAAACCCACCTACAGATTACCTAATTTTCCTGTCAGATCGATTATTTCGTTAAATTGTAAATTGTTTTACATTTTCCTCAACTCAGCTAGCTAAGCTAGACTGCCATATCGGGCTTTTGAGTTAACTGACCAGAACCTGCTCCCATCGAATTACCTACTACCTGAATATAAATATCGCCAATTGGGAGTAATTTTTACCGATTTTTATACTTTTTTCCGATCTTGCCCCGGCCATCTGCTTCCCGATCGCCAGTTATTTGTTAATTTTCTTAAATTTATGATAATTAAACGAAATACAGCTTGTTCGCTATTTAATTAGTACAATAACAGCATTTAGTAAACCAGTTCTTAAACGTATTTGTTCCCATC
>JACOMV010000241.1 GCA_014324065.1 Hormoscilla sp. SP12CHS1
TCTTCTAAAATGGTTGCTCTTTTCACCTTTTGTTTAGAAATAGAAGGCAAAGACTCAAGGCGTAAGTCAAGTATACAATCCCATTTAGTATGAATATCTCCGTAGTGAATATATTCAACTTCTTTATCTAGCGATAAATCTGCTCTTGGATTGCTTGCAGTTGTCAAAAAGGTAAAAATATCTTCGTAGGTTTTTACCTCCCAATCTTCAGGAATCACCCCTACCTCAGTTTTTTTATAACCTTCTGGCACTTGACTATTGTCGATCGCTAATTTATCCTTACTCATTATCATACCCGACTGCTAGAAAAACATTTCACGTAAATTAACAATTATTTAATCCTCTGCAAATCCTGCCAAAATTACTCCCGCGTTACAGAATTCAAAATCTCGCCTCTTTCTTGGGTATAGTCACCATGCCCCATACCATCTGTTGTAAAAAGCGAATTGCATCCACCTGTCCTAAGCCGACCGATCGCCTGATGCCCCATGGGTGAGAAGCGATTTTGTGAAATTCGATATCTTTTGTTGTGCTCTTGTCCCGGGGGGACTCGGCACACAAAAGACATCGATGCGACCTTGAGGATACCTGACTATATCGGATAAAATATTAGTATCGAGTATATATTGATAACTCATCCGTCAGCACAAAGAGCAAATATCATCAAGTGGTGGTAGGCATCCATCCACATCTGGGAACAAATCCGGAACATCTTTTAGGGTTTTGAGCAAAGCGAGGAGAGAGGTGGCGGGGACTGGTTCAATAATTAAGCGATCGCCCTCTTTCCGTAGGGTAACTTCTGTATTCGGCAAGGTGAACTCAGAGGGGATTGTTAAGACTTGATTGTGACCGTTGTTGCCTAAATAAACATGGTATGGCTCGTGCATTGTTTCCTCTTCTAACCAAAACTTACCTTCCATAGCTTCACCTTCTTAATTTTGGGGGTAATGGGCAAACGCTAAAGCGTTTACTACTAACCCTGGCAAACGCTAAAGCGTTTACTACTAACCCTGGATATTCGATCGCACTTTGTCTATCTGCACGATAAAATATTCGGCATCCACTCTCAACTCCGCAGCTAACTCTAATCCCTCCTTGAATGCCTCTAATGCTTCGGCATATTCTTCTCGATTTACGTGAATCTTTCCAATCCGATCGTAGGTCTTCATCTTACCATACATGTCATAAGAGCGATCGTTAACATACAACAACTGCTTATACACCGCTAAAGCAAACTCGGCCCGATCGGACTCTCGATACAGTTGCCCCAACCTTGACAAGGCTATCCCAGCATCGCTAAACTGCTGCAAGGATTCAGCTAACTCGTAAGCTGCTTGATAATATTCGGCTGCTACTGCCATGTTCCCCGTAGCTACATGGTCAGAACCGATCCCTATCTGCAGTTCCGGAATCTTTGTCAAATTCTCCGCTTGCAGGTATAATTCTATCAACTGGTTTTTGACTTCGATCGCCCGCTCTGGCATTTTACCTCGATCGTAAATGTATCCTAGCTGCTGCCCATATATTAACTGACTGGCCCGATCCCCCTCTGACATCGCTAAGGCCAGCAACTCTCGATACGCTGTTGCTGCCTCCACATAATCAAACCAACTCAAATGCAGTTGGCCGATCTTATTTAATATCTTTGCGATTTTCTCCCTATCCGACCCTCCCCTAGCATCGGCGATGATTTCTTCATAAACCGCAAGGGCTAAATCGCGCGATCGCATCTGTTCGTAAGCGGACCCCAGTGAGTTTAATAGCACCATATTCTGGGATAAGGTCGCCTCTTCCTGCACCGACTGCAACCGCCCCTTCACTACCAACAACTCCTCAGACCGATTTTCCGCCCAGGCGATCGCCCCGACTCTGCCCAATGCTTCCACTTCCGCCATCGGCCCCAAACTCCGTCGCAGTCGTAACTCTCGATACCAGATCTCAAACGCCTTCTGCCTATTACCTCTATCTAACTGGGTCATGGCCGATCTATGCAACCCGTCCAAATGGGCCAGGAAATCTTGCTGTTCCCTAGGAGACATTGGTTCTTGAGGCAGCAGGGGGTCAGGTTTGGCGATCTCCAAGGGACTAGGAGGTAACCGATCGCGCTTCTTGGCCGACACCCTTGGCGATCCGGCAAAACTCACAACTAACATTGCCAACGTCAAGCCCAGCAGTTTTTGCCCTTTCATTGCCCATTTCTCAGTAGATTTTGCACCAGACCGGGATCTTTGCTTAACATTATGTCATAATAGAAGCATTTTGAATAGTAAAAGCGAGGCACAGGTGAAAATTGTAGTCCTTGGCAGTGGAGGTCGAGAACACGCCATTACCAGAACTTTATTGCGATCGCCCCAGGTGGAACGAGTCTTCTGCGTACCGGGCAATGGCGGCACAGCTACTACCGATCGCTGTGAAAACCTGGCTTTGGGGGCCGATGATTTTCCCGGCATCGGACAATTTTGTTCCGACAATCATATCTCCCTGGTAGTAGTCGGTCCGGAATTGCCCCTATCCCAGGGTATTACAGACTACCTACAACAGCAACAAATTCCTGTTTTCGGTCCTACCAAGGCCGGGGCTCAAATTGAGTCCAGCAAAGCTTGGGCAAAAGCATTGATGGCAACAGCGGGCATCCCTACGGCCTTCGCTTCTGTATTTACAGATGCTAACATGGCTATTGCCTACGTGCAAACTGGAAAACTGCCGATCGTCGTCAAGGCAGATGGTTTGGCCGCTGGTAAGGGCGTCACGGTTGCTACTACTTTAGCAGCAGCAGAAGCCGCGATCTCCGCTGCCTTTACAGGTAAATTTGGGGCGGCGGGTTCCCAGATCCTGATTGAAGAATGCCTATATGGTCAAGAAGTCTCGATTCTCGCTTTAACTGACGGTCAAGCAATTATCCCCCTATTGAGCGCCCAAGACCACAAGCGCATTGGCCCAGGAGATACGGGTGCTAATACTGGTGGCATGGGTGCCTATGCCCCGGCTCCCATTGTAACCCCAAACTTGATGCAACGCATTGAAAAAGAAATTCTTTCTCCTGCCGTGCGGGCCCTGGCCGATCGGGGTATAGTTTACCGAGGCGTTCTCTACGCGGGTTTGATGATTACCCCCCCTGGGGACCCCAAGGTTATAGAATTTAATTGTCGCTTTGGCGATCCCGAAATTCAAGCCATTCTCCCCCTCCTAGAAACTCCCTTAGAAGAAATCCTATACGCTACCGCAACAGGACGCTTGGCAGAACTGGGCCCGATCGCCTGGAAAAATGAAGTCTGTGCTTGTGTTGTCCTGGCAGCTAATGGTTATCCGGGAACCTACGAGAAAGGTAAAGTTATTACAGGGATCGATCTGGCGGAAGCATTGGGAGCAATTGTATTCCAAGCGGGCACCAGACTGCAAGATCGACAACTACTCATAGATGGCGGTCGCGTCCTCAACATCGTAGCAACGGACTCAACCTTTAAGCAAGCCTTTGCCCGCGCCTATGCTGCGGTAGACTGCATCGGGTTTGAAGGTATGTACTATAGACAGGATATCGGTCACCGCTTGCTTAAAGCATGACTACCGTGATGTTTTCATCCGCCCTACGTTTTCACCCGGGCAGGCGTCTCGCCCGCCCTACGCAACTAACAACTGACAGATATGATCGCGTTAATCAAGAAGATTCGAGAAATTATAGCCAACTGGTGGTCCGAGTTTACCCTCCAAACCAGATTAATGGCAGCGGCCACCTTGGCGGTAAGTTTAATTATGAGTGGTCTGACCTTCTGGGCGGTGAATAGCATTCAACTGGATGCCCGTCTGAGCGATACCCGCTTTGGTCGCGACCTGAGTCTACTCCTAGTTTCTAATGTAGCACCCCTGATAGCAGAAGACAATCTCACAGAAGTGGCTCGCTTTTCCCAGCGCTTCTATGACAATACTGATAATATTCGCTATATGCTGTACGCCGATGAAGAGGGCAATATCTTCTTCGGATTACCTTTTTGGGAGTCAGAAGTGCATAGTTCCCTGACAATTCAGCGGCGCATGCAGTTACCAGCAGATTTCAGTCATGATGCCCAGTTTCCCTTTGTCCGACAGCATCAAACCCCCTCGGGACAAGTCACCGATGTCTTCGTTCCGATTATGCACTCAGACCAATACTTGGGAGTATTGGCCCTGGGCATTAATCCTAACCCGACTGTGGTCACTTCCTCCAATCTTACCCGGGACGTGACGATCGCGGTTTTTGTCTCGATCTGGGTAATGGTAATACTGGGTGGAGTATTTAATGCCTTGACGATCACCAAACCAATTAAAGAATTGCTAGTGGGGGTAAAAAACATTGCTGCTGGGAATTTCAAGCAGCGAGTCGATCTACCTTTGAGTGGGGAACTGGGGGAATTAATCCTCAGTTTCAACGAAATGGCGGAACGACTAGAACGCTATGAGGAACAAAATATTGAAGAACTGACCGCCGAAAAAGTGAAACTGGAAACCCTAGTGTCCACGATCGCCGATGGTGCGGTGTTGCTAGACCCAGATTTACAGGTGATGCTAGTTAACCCCACGGCACAACGAATTTTTGGCTGGGAAGATAAATCTGTGGTAGGCTCTAAGGTACTGGATAAACTGCCGATCCTAGTGCAGGTGAAACTGACGCGACCGCTACATGAAATTGCCGCTGGGCTTATGCCGACAGCAACTAGAGATGGTGCCGAGTTTCGCATCACTCTCACGGAACCAGTAAACCGTACCATCCGGATTTTACTGACAACTTTACTCTCCCACCGGGCGACGGGAGAAGAGTCCCTCTGTAAAAGCTGTCTCCACGATCGGGAGGATACCTGTAGGTTCCCCGATCGTCCCCATGTCACGGAATGCGTCATCTACGAACATCATGCCAGCAATCATATAATTGAGCAATACCGGGAAAGCTTGAAGGGCATTGCCATCACGGTGCAAGACATTACTCGCGAAGTAGAATTAAATGAGGCAAAGTCCCAGTTTATCAGCAACGTCTCTCATGAGTTAAGGACGCCTCTATTTAATATTAAAGGATTTATCGAGACCCTTTACGAGTACGACGAAGAACTGACGCAAGCGGAACGTCGCGATTTCCTGGAAACCGCCAATCACGAGACCGATCGCCTCACGCGCCTTGTGAACGACGTGTTAGACTTGTCGAGACTAGAAACATCCTGTCGGATCTATCATTTTAATCCCGTAGACATCGGGCAACCGGTAGAACAAACCTTGCGGAATTATCAGCTGCATGCTAAGGATAAGGGAATTGAACTGCTACAGGATATCGAAGCTAATTTGTCCCCAGTATTAGGGAACTACGATCTCTTACTGCAGGTATTTACCAATCTCGTGGGGAATGCACTGAAGTTCACCGAGTCAGGGGGACGAGTGATGATTCGCGCCTATCTGTTAGAAGATGCATTCCCAGAACTAATGATAGAAGATAAAAGGCAAGCGGTGCGAATAGAGATATCAGATACAGGAGTTGGGATTGACAAACAGGACCAGCAAGCGATATTCGATCGGTTTGTCCGGGTGGAAAACCGAGTTCACACTCTCGAAGGTACGGGATTAGGTTTGTCGATCGTCCGGAATATAATGGAGAAGCATCACAGTCGGATCCAGTTAGTGAGTGAAGTAGGAGTGGGGACTACGTTCTGGTTCGACTTAGCAGTATATCGGGAAAAGCAGGTATCGGGAGAAGATGTAATTATAGGGCGGGAATCTTATTTATCCGAGGTATCGTAGGGCGGAATGTCACTGAAGTGATCCCGGGGTTCGTAGTAATCACTGAAGTGATTCCGGGGTTCGTAGTAATCGCTTTAGCGATTCCGGGGCCTTATTTGCCTTTGCGGGTTTATGGGATACATGGCAGTCTGGGGAGGGAGAAAAGATCGTCTCTTGTACGATTTTGACAACTGCTGCTAACGAACGTGTCAGTCACATTCATCAGCGGATGCCAGTAATTATGTCCCCAGCAGCTTACTCTCAATGGTTAGATCCAGAGAACAAGAATCATCAAAAAATATTGCCATTATTCGAGCAAAATGCTAACATAGATATAGTAGCATATCCAGTCAGTTCGGCAGTCAATAATGCTAGGAACGATCGGGCAGAATGCATCCAGGCGATCGCATGACGCAAAGAAACCAGGTTTCTGTTACGTAGGTTGGGTTTCGTACCTCAACCCAACCCGAGATCGCTGAACCTGAAATGCCCGATCGTTCAAAGTAGATTACCGGCAAGGCAGAGCCTCATTTTTACGTTCCCTGCCAGAGACAGAGAACGAGAGAAAATCACAAAGAGATCAGCAAGCTGAAGATTACCAACCCTAGAAGCACTAACCAGGTCATATTCCGCCTGATCCAGAATTTAATTCCTTGACTGCTGAAGATATTTCTTTTAAAATTGTACTCAACAATTAGTTCGTAAATATCTTGGTAGAGAGTACAATCTCTAGCAGAGGGGCGTTGGGGAAAGTTACAGGTATCATCGGCGTGGTAAGTGCAACTGTTGCACAAAGGTTCGTCGCCCGTAGCGCGGTGTAAAGGGATGCCCGGATGACCGTATGCTTTCAGGACCAGACCGCAATGGGGACAGGAAACAGCTTGAGATTTGATATATTGGTGACAGCGAGGACAATCAGACATGAGATAATTGTGATATGCGGTTACCCATTTACAGCTTGTTCAGGAAACAAGTAGAACATTTTTGTGCTAAACTAGAGCTATACTCAATGCAGACCCAATTCAGC
>JACOMV010000242.1 GCA_014324065.1 Hormoscilla sp. SP12CHS1
TAGCCTCCTGCGGTGAAAGTCGCAAGTCCGGTTCCGAAAGGGAGGGTTGAGAGGCGACTCTCAGCTCGATCCCGACCGAGAGCAACTTTATTTACCCCAGCGCGCGCCGTACAGTTAGATATGATTCTGGCTAACAGTTATCAAACCTTGGAGGAACCCTACGCGGTGGAGATAAACAAGTGTTGAAAGATTTCGCTAAACCTATTTGCCAGCAACTCTTGAATATCGCTGACAAAAAAAGAGCTAATTTATTTGCATGGCGGGGTCAGTTCTCGCCACAGTTGGTTGAGGCGATAATATCGGCCTATTGTTTGCCTAATTCGGTGATTCTCGATCCTTTTTTGGGAAGCGGAACCGTTTTATTAGAAGCGGGTAATCTATCCATAGAAGCCTATGGTTTTGAACTTAACCCCGCTGCTTGGATGTTGAGCAAGACTTATCAGTTTATTAATCAGGGATCCCGCGACTACCTCCTCAAGCAACTGAGAGAAAATCTAGAATTAGAATTCCCTTTCATAATTTTAACCTCCTGGGAAACCCTTGTGCTAGACTGGGAACAGAAGGTTAAGCAAATCCGCGATCGCCTGTATCCGGATGCAGAAATATTACTAAATGCCCTGATAATCCTTCTGGATGTTGGCAACAACCCGATTACTAATGAATTTATCCAGAGTAAGTTTTTTCAATTAGCGAAGCTGATTGAGAATTTACCCTATTCAGAAAAAAAGATTGCAGCACATCTAGGGGATGCTAGAGTCCTCCCCTTACCAGATAACCAAATTGATTTTATTCTCACATCTCCACCCTATATTAATGTCTTCAACTATCACCAAAATTATCGCCAATCTGCTGAGTGTTTGGGATGGGATTTGTTAAAAATTGCTAAGTCAGAGATAGGTTCTAATCGAGCAAATCGAGGCAATCGTTTCTATACAGTTGTACAATATTGCCTAGATATGGCAGAAACTTTAAGGGAACTAGCAAGAGTATGCAGAAGTGAAGCAAGAGTTATATTTGTAGTTGGTCGGGAATCTCAAGTTATGGGAGTGCCTTTTTATAATGCTGATATTATAGAAAGATTGGCAATAGAATCGGGTATGTATAAAAAAGTATTGCGGCAGAAAAGAGAATTCAAAAATAAGTTTGGGAAAAGTATCCGAGAAGATTTGCTGCTAAATTTTTCAAATTGTGATATAGTTGGCGAGGCGACAGAAAAACTTGCCAGAGAAGTAGCTGCTGAAGTTCTCAAAATGGGAAGAGGTTTGGTTCCACTTAAAAATCGCGAGTATCTGGAGTCGGCAATTGAACGAGTACCAGCTATTAGCAGTACTCCGAAACTAGATATAAACTGCTACCTATATCAGACAATAAATTAAGCTTATGCCAAAATTACCGCAACCGCATTACGCAAAGTTAACCGCCTGTCTGGAAAATACTCGGTTACCTGATGCCGATCGAGAAGGAGTACAAGAAGCTCTCAGAAAATACCAGGAATGGCGCGATCGCATTGAGTCAATTGATGCAGGTAAACCAGATACTCTAGAAAAGTTGATAGCAGTCACGAATCAGTACAAGCGTTTTATAGAGTTGGATTTAATATTTGACAGTCCGGAAAATTTTCTTTACAGACAGAGAGGTCAGTTAAAACTAGATAATAGTATTCTAGAGGAGTTTTTACCACAGCTCATATTTCGCAGTCTTAGGGGAATAGATGATTCCTTTGAAATAGGTCCGCGAAATACCTTTACAGGACTTAGCTTTCTCTCCTCGCTTTCTCTCCTCTATTGGCAACCCAGGACTGGGTGGGGAACCGAGCGTCAGAACCAAGCAGCAAGACTTTATTCTCGGCAAAAAGCTGTATCTGCAAACATCCTTTGATCCTGAGTTTACAGAGCACAAGTTGATTGAATCTCATCTTGGTTATGTCTGTGCGGAGTGTAAAACCAATCTAGACAAAACCATGTTTCAGGAAGCGGTGGCAAGCAGTCGGGACTTAAAGATAGCGGTTCCGGGTTCTTTGTACTTTTTGATATGTGAATTTTTAGACATGACACCCGTTTCTATTATCTCAACTCAGATCGATGATGTTTTGATAGTCCGTAAGACTATGCGGATGTCCTCCAATATTAGACAAGAGTATCGCACGCCAGAGTCCCGACGCCTGCACAGACAAGAGTATATAGACTTTCTAGATTCCTCAAGATATTATGGGGATGTATTTCAGAGAATGATTGATAAAATTCAAGCTTTAATCGATGATGCAAGTCCCTTGATGGATGAAGTGTTAAATCAAGGACATTTTTAACAGCTAAGTCTGCGGTTTTTACCGCTAATGTAAAGATGTGACAGAATGGTGGATAGCATTTTTCGTAGTCTGTTGAAAGCGGCAATCTTCTGGATCGGTATCGAAATAGTACAAAAGCGATATGTGAGGCTGTTTCGACAAAGCAAAAGGATAAATTTTATATTCGGCTCGTGAAGCTGCACGATCAGCAAAAACAATTAGGGAAAAAGATAGTACCTGATGAGCTTATAGAGGATTTTCAATCTAAAAGGGAGAAAAGCGAAGAGAAAAGCATTAAGGCAAAAAGAAAAAGCGAAGAGAAAAGCATTCCGTTCACAACAGAAGAATTTAGCAATCCTCTGGATCGGTATCGAAATAGTACAAAATGGCGAGGTATTCATGCTAAGCAAGTTGGTCATTCACATCTTCGATCTGAGCCACCTGTTCCCTGCCAAGATGCAACACTTGCTGTATCAAAACCACTCCCAGCAATTTTCGTAGCTGATGGGGCTGGTAGTGCTAGACTATCTCATCTTGGTTCTCAAGCTGTTGTTGAGAATTTGTCTGAATTTATAACATCACAGGGAGAAGATTCTATTTACCACGAACTGCTCGATCGAGAAGAAATTGATGACGAAGAAGGCGAGGAGTATGCAGATAGTTTGATAAAGCGTGCGATCGAAACGCTACAAGAACTCTCTCACAAGGAAAAATGCCCGGTTGATGCATTGAAGTGTACATTACTGATTGCGGTGTTGGGCAAAAATCGCTTATTTGGGCTCAAAGTCGGAGATGGATTTATTGTTGCTGAAAAAGATAACAAACTAGAATTAGTTGGCCCCCTTGGCAAAGGTGAGTTTGCTAACCAAACTACTTTTATCAGTGACAAATTTAAAAATACAGATATTCACCACGATTTCCTCCCCAGCCATAACATAACTGGTATTGCTGTGTTTACAGACGGTGCAGGAGAGACTTTGGTCAGTATGGATGGTTCAAGAATTGCAGGAGCGTTTAGCAAGTTCTTCGCGCAAATGCGAGATGGCAAATTTGGAGAGGAAGAGTTAACTCAATTTTTGAAAGACCCAAAAGTTTGGGCACCTCCAAAGGGGGGAGATGACAGAGGGATGGCGAGTTTGTGATAATAGAGCCGTGGAAACGAGAGGTCCGGCTACACGCACAAAGCCCGCCGGCGCGGGCTAGATGACAGCACGGAGGTTGTTGCTTTAAGCTCTAATATAAGGGATTTCCAATCTCTATAACCCTTGCCTCCTTGCCTTGCCGTAGGACAGGCGTCCCGCCTGTCCGGGGTCGGTAGCTTTGCGGAAGCCTGCTCTACGAATTGGGGAGTTTGTTGCTTGGAATCCCCTAAGTTATGCGCTTCGCCCCTACAACATGGTAGAGACAGACGGTCTAAAATAAAATCATGTCAAATACAAGTGGGGAGGATATATTGTCCAACAGGCTACCGCAGGGACTGACTCAAGAGCAATTTGCCTTATTATCGTTAAAACTCCGTCAAGGCGTCAGCCATCTAGGCAACGATATGAGAGTACATGGCTCTCGGGCTGACGGTAGTGCCAGACCCGATTCCGATATAGATATTGCAATTCGGGTGACGCCGGAAAGATTCAACGAAATCATTAACGATCCCGAACTTTCTAGCCTAGCCAACCCGAATACCGGCAGCAGCCTAGAAAATACAAAGCTGCACGCGATCGCGGTCGGAAAAATTACGGCAGGCAGAGTCAGGCTGCGTCCTTTGCGCAGAGAGCTAGCCAGAGAACTGAAGATGAAGGTAGATCTGTCGGTAATTAGAATCGGGGGTGAATTTGACAGAGGACCTTGGATTATCGTCCCGTGAAGCTAATGCCCGTTTTTTGTAGCGCCGTTTTTTGTAGCGTAGGAGTAGAGCTGATGAATCGTACTGATGAATTATATTGCCAAATATACGTTGACGCCGACGTTTCTAGCGATGAGCTTTTAGAGAAAGTAGCCCAGTTAGTGGGAGGTACGGTCGATATCGATACGGTATGCACTGCCAATTATGAAATCGATATCAAAAAAAATGAAGACTTCAAGCCAAAATGTCGCCATGAGGAACCGGACGAATTTGTTTATTTTCGTTACTACATGGATGTTGATGCTCTTCCCGGGCAGCAGCGCCCAGCTCAAATCGCACTGGTTTCAAAACTTTTAGAAAGTTTGTGGTCTTGGAGATTTCAAGCAGTTGCAGCCTGTGACTACGAAAAAGAATTACCCAAGGCTGGAGGCTACAAGTGGCGCGTTCCGGTCCCAGTCTGATAAGTTATGGGGGATATTGCTGTCGCTATGCTCAGCACTGGTTCAACCAATTCTTCCAATTCTCAATTTCCAATTCTCAATTTCCCAGCATTTGCAGCTTGTACAAACTAGCATACAAACCATTTTGCTGTAACAATTGCTCGTGACTACCTGATTCTATCAGCTCGCCTCGCTTCAGTACCAAAATTCGGTCTACATTGCGAATTGTCGAGAGTCGGTGAGCAATGATAATCGCCGTCCGTCCTACTAATAACTGGTCTAATGCTTGTTGAATTAAAGCTTCTGTACCCACATCCAGATTCGCCGTTGCTTCGTCTAGCACTAAAATCCTCGGGTCGCGAATTGCTACGCGGGCAAAGGCTAATAGTTGCTTTTGACCGCTGGAAAGATTCGTCCCCCGCTGTCGCAGTTGGGTATCGTAACCTTGAGGTAGTTGTTCGATAAAACCAGCAACATTGGTTACTTCCGCTGCTTTCTGGATTTCTGCCAACTCATAACTTTCTCCTAGGGAGATGTTGCTCTTGATATCTCCCGCAAAAAGAAACCCATCTTGGAGAATTACTCCTAGGTGACGGCGCAATGCTGTTTGGCGCAAGTCTCGGATATCAATGCCATCCACGAGTATGCGCCCGTGAGTCACTTCGTAAAGTCGGCATAGTAGCCTGATAATCGAACTTTTTCCCGCACCTGTCGGACCAACTAAGGCCACTTTTTCTCCCGGATGAATGGTAAGATTTAGGTTTTTCAGGACATATTCATCTCCTTTGTAAGCAAACCAGACATTCTCAAACCGAATTTCCCCAGTTTGTTGATTGTTGATTGTTGTCGCCTCTGCACCATGAACGAGTTCTGGATCTCGGATTTCTATTGGCTCATCCATGATGTCGCTGATGCGCTCAATGGCTGTAAATCCGGCTTGAAACATGGTGAATTTTTCCGCAAATCGCCGCAAGGGGTCGAACAGACGGGGGGCGAAGAGGATAAATTCTGCTAGGGTGCCAAACTTCAGGTTTGATTGCATCACTAAGATACTGCCCATCCACAGCACTCCCCCGATCGCGGTTAGAGAAATCCACTCTAGAGTAGCAGAAATTGCTGAATCGTGAAAGATGGTTTTCTCTACTTCTTTGATATATTGCTGGTTGGTACGGCGAAATAATTCGCCATTGAAGCGTTCGCGGCGGAACAGCTGCACGACATCGATGCCCACAATGTTTTCTTGCAGCAGGGAGTTGAGGGCAGAAAGTTCTTCTCTGGCTTGATAATTGGCTTGGCGATATTGATGTTGGAAGTAAAGGATCAGACCGGTCACCGGCAGCAACATCAGGACTAGCAAGCTTGCTAGTTGCCATTGCTGGGAAAACATGATAATGACAATGGCGATAATCGAAAAGATATCGTTGATTATCCCGATCGCCCCTGTAGAAAACACCTCTCCCAAGGCTTCTACATCACTGGTGAGACGGGTAATTAATTTCCCGACGGGGGTGCGGTCAAAAAATCGCACCGCCAGAGTGGTGACATGGTCGAACAAATCATTTCTAATATTAGCAGTAATTTCTTGTCCGATTTTCTGTACCAAATAGCCTTGGAACCCCAGAAAAAATAGCCGGAAGACGATCGTCCCTAAGAGCAACACTCCGAGAATATTTAAGCCTGATGATAGAGTGCGGTCTGCAATTATTGCCCAGGTTGGCTCATTTTTAATCAAAGAGACTGCCTGTCCGACGATCAGGGGTTGAACGGCACCTGCTAATGATAAGGGCACCAATAGCAGCATCGAAACCGCCAGCAGCGGTCCCTGGCGACGGGCATAAGGCACTAATCGCAGGAATAGTCGCCAGTCACTTTCCCGACGGTTTTTGACAACTTTTGGTGATTTTTTAGTCATTTATAACCCTTATTGTGAGATATGACAGAGGGGCAGATACTCTCCCAATCTAGCGTAGGATAGCATGATACATGAGATCGAAACAACCAGGCTGCTACTGAGATTGTTTGGGTCTCCTTGGGTTTTTGTGATAAGTAAAACTTATATATACGCCAAATCAAGGCTTTCAGCCTTTTTTTTTGTCCGAAATTGTATCTCAGTATACAATTTACACTATAAACCCAAGCCGATTGTTTACCCCGGATGATTTAATAGACTTGTATCGCATCTATCGCGATCGGCAGGTAATGAAGTATGTCGGCATTGGCGCCAGAACCTTAGCTGAGACTGAAGCAGTACTCTACGATCGACCATTGGCAGCAACATGGTTTCGGCATGTGGGCCGTGGTTGACAAAAAGGACAATCGGACGATCGGGCGCTGCGGGCTTTGTTTTCGAGATAACACTCCGGAAGTTGAGCTGGGTTACTTGCTGGACAAGGCTTATTGGGGCAGAGGCTTGGCTACAGAAGCTGCACGTGCTAGTCTTAAGTATGGGTTTGCAGAACTGAAACTGGAACGAATTGTGTCATCCCGAAAACCTGGCCTCCCAACGGGTGATGCAGAAACTCGGGATGAAATTTGATGCATACGCCCCACTACTACAACACTGATGTGGTACTATATGCTCTAGAGACAGATCGGCACAGATCAAACCATAGCTAAGGTAGTAGCACGCAACTGGGCAATCAAATCATTCAGACCGTCCAGATTGAGGCGATAACTGAGAGGATGGGCAATCAACCTTGCCGTACTTTCAAACAAAATTTCCAGCTCAACTAAACCATTTTCTCGCAGGGTGCGACCCGTGGAAACCAAATCCACGATCGCCTCTGACATGCCCGTAATTGGCCCCAATTCTACCGAACCATAAAGGGGAATAATTTCCACTGGCAAGTCTATACTGTGGAAATATTCCCGGGCGCAGTAGACAAACTTCGAGGCCACCCGACAGTGAGGCGGTAGTTCCAAGGCCGACTGGTAACCACTAGACTTCTTGACCGCGATCGACATGCGACATTTGCCAAACCCCAGGTCTGCCAAGTTAGCGACTAATGGTTTTTTCTCCCGCAAGACATCGTAACCCACCATCCCTAACTGGGCTTGACCGTATTCTACATACACCGGTACATCCTGAGCCCGCACTAACAGGGCTTTAGCAGTATGAGTGGGGTCTTCTATCTGCAATTGGCGGCCCGAGGAGTCCAGAAAGGCGCTGAAATCTAAGCCTACTGCTTGCAACAGCAAGATGCTATCCTCTAGCAGTGCGCCTTTGGGTAAGGCAACTGTAATCATATCCTTTTGTTCGTGGTTAATCGTTCATGGTTGATGGTTCATGGTTCCTTGCCAATTGTCAATTGGCAAGGCGAAAATATGTCATAATGTCAACAACATGTATAAACTCTGGAGTTAGCCAATGAAAAACATAGTCATTTCTCTACCCAACTCCCAGGGAGTCTATGCCCTTCGATCGCGTAGCGTGCGCACGCTCCGGGCCCCCTCCACTGCGCGAATCTTAGGAGGGGACACTGGCAACTGTGGCAGGAGTTATCTAATTGTCTGAGTTCTCAAGAACGAACAGCTGCGTTCTTTGGCGATGGCACAAACAAAGCCCAAGCTGCCATTGACACCTTTGAAGAACAAATTACCTCATTTTGTTCAAGTAATTCATGCGATGTCCATGTATAACTATAACTATAGCTCATAGCCTTTAAGTCTCCAAATTCAAGTTCTCAAATCTTATTATAGCATAAATTTCTATTTGGGAGAGGTCTAAAAATTCGCTATCTAAAGTTTGCGTTGATTGCAATCGTTGCAAGTCTTCACTTTGTTTTGCGAGTTCTTTACTTAACAAAGGATGATTGGCTAGCATGTTTATTTGTTTTTCGGCATCATTTCTAATTTCTGCATATTCCTCGGCATTGCTAAGAAATATCTCGACCGTAGCGGAAGTATATTCAGGTTCGAGGCAAGATTGTAAGGTCATGCTAATTGCAATTACGGCGTCTTGAGCTTCTATAATCGATCTGATTCGTCATCAGGAAATATATCTTCACGCTGTTGGATATCGTCTTTTGGCGTTGCACATTTTGGGGATGATACTCTTTTTGCACCAGCAAAACGCTACTGAAATTCGCTTGTAGTCTAGGTTGAAAACTATTGCAACTATGTCTATCATCCCGTCCGAAGTGCAACTTTTAATTCGCTAATTCTTGCGGCATCTACAGACTTACCTTGCAAGACTTGCCAAACTTCGTCTAAAGCTTTTCTAAGCAGGGCAGGATTGCCCCAGTTTTCCCTGCGGCAAAAAGCATTATAGGTGGGCAAAAGTCGCTCGCAACAAGCTGCCGCAAACGCTAATCTATGTATTTGCGGCAGCTTTTCTAATTATTGTTTTACCGGCTTGCTATAGTTCAAAAAATCTAATTTCATTCTTTGATTATACTTGCAAACGATCGACGAATCTAACCAAACATGGGAATCTGTTCGGAGATCGTCGCCGTACCCAGATAAATCTTGCGACTCCCCTTGGGAACTTCTATCCAACCCAAGTCTTGCAGGCGATTGACTAAATTGGAGATACTTACCCCCAACTCCGAACGCAGGGCGTACAGATTAGACCATTTGGTTAAATCCCTTCCCTGGCATTTCTCGGACAGGATAGACCTCGGCATTAGCAGACAACTGGCAAAATACTGCGCTTGCCATTCGATCAACTCTACTTTGTCTAGACCGCTATTGGCACGACAGACAAATTGCTGCGGCCCGTCCGCAGCATTCTCATACTCCAACTCTTCGGTCTCCACGTCTAGAAGAGAGTAGTTAATGTGCAGCATCCAATGTCCGATTTCATGGGCAATGGTCGATTGTTGAAACCCTGCTGGCAGTTCCAGAATCTCTTCGTTGATTTCAATCAGGCGATCGCGCGGCAGAATCCGGGCCGCAATCGGACCGGTTGCATCTGCCGGGATTTTGTCCCAAACCACTCCCAGATCCAGAAAATCTGCCACCCGATCTGCTTCAAAGGGCCAAATTGGCTGCCAATTGGGTGTCAGTTGCATCCGCATGAGCAGGTCATTGGCCCGACGCTGGATTTCTGTCTTCGGGTAGAAGCGATACGGCTTGATCGGAGACAACGTTATCTTCCTCCTACAGTTTTTCTGTGCAAAGCTTATTATTCCTCACCTCTCGCTGTAACTACTGGCATGCAGATCTATCGCTATCACAAACGAAAAACCCCTAGGAAACCTAGAGGCTTTTCGTTTAGACATGGTTGTGTCTGTGCTCGTAAAGTTGGCTTCGCGAGGGATAAACGGCTTTTTGCGAATGCCGCACTGGCTTTTCAAACCCGGTTGCCTGTTTAACGACACCCGACAGAGCTTGCAGCTCGCCTCGTACCCCAAGGTGTCATGACCGGAATAACGTTTACCCTTGCGGGTGAGCTTGACCCACCTGAGTAGCTAAAAACAGCAGGAGCGGTCTTTAGCTAGGGTTTGTGGTTGGTCCATCGCAGCTTGAAACACCTTTTGTGCAAACTCTGGATTTTCCCTCAGACGTCGCAGCAGTACCGGCATCTGGTCGTAGTTATTTTTCAGGACTTCCTCGTACAGTTGCGGAATTCGGCCAGCCAGACAGATTAACCGTTCCGCATCTAAATTCAGGTGACGCGCCAGGGACTTGATCGCCTCCTCTTTGGGGGGATAATCAGCGCGGTCATTTTCCAGTTTAGACAAATATGTGAAATCCAGCTTGACAAGGGCCGCTAGACTCCGCTGAGAGTGGCCCTTGTCCTTGCGAGCTTGTCGGATTACTCTGCCAAAAGTCTGATTTTGCATGTGTTTTCTCCACTACATAAACATTTTAGATCCAGTTTGAACAAAACATCAATCCATATGTTGACAGTTTCGTCAACTTTACGTTAGCATCAATATGTTGACTAAAAAATCAAGTTAAAGGGGATATAGCCTGTGAGAGGCAATAGGGGATAAGGAGATAAAAACCTAGACAAACATTTACAGATACTACCTACCTGCTGGATGGGACAGAAATGACCATCCTGACGGCCCATGAGGGGTTGAATCAAGTTTCGCTGTACATTCCCGGTTACTCGCTAGATGGTCGGACGACACGAGAATTTCACCAGCAGCCCAGAAACCCGGTTTTTTGTCAAAACCGGGTTTCTTAATTAGAAAAGCGATAGAAATGATAGCCATCCATAAAGGAAAGGTCGTCCGAAACATGATGAATGATCGCCAGATCGCACAACAACTGTCCCAAGGCGATCGCGTCTTCTTTCTGACAATTTTGGGTTCTCATCAACCAGTCTACAGCTTCCGCCCCAATAAAACAGGCGGGATACAAATTACTCCGATACCATCGGTCTTTTATTTCCACTCCTTCTGCACCTTGCATTTGACTAATAATATCATCTAGGTTAACAGATTGGCATAATTTGTTCTTCTCGGAAGACTCTGACTGGACTGCTGTCTTGTCAGATGCTGGTTGCTTTAAGCTTTTGAGGAACTCATCAATGTGAGTCGATCGCAAATTCAAGTCTCGTTGAGGGAAAGGGATTTCGATCTGATGATGTCGCAGAGTCTGTTCGATGCGGTAGTAAAGGTCGCTTCTGAGGGGAGATTGTTTTTCTGGTTCCCGCCTCCAAATCAGGAGATCGAAATTGAGGGAACTGTCTCCAAAATCTTTAAACCAAACTTGGGGAACTGGATTTACCAAAACATCAGGATGACTTTTGGCCACATCTAGCAGCACGGAGCGGACTTTATTGGGGTCTGAACTATAGGATACACCCACGGGGACATGCAGGCGACAGATGGGACTGTCATGAGTCCAATTGATCACTTCGCTTTCCAGAAAACGAGAGTTAGGCACGATAATCTTGACTTTACAGCTTGTTCGCTATTTAATTAGTACAATAACAGCATTTAGTAAACCAGTTCTTAAACGTATTTGTTCCCATC
>JACOMV010000243.1 GCA_014324065.1 Hormoscilla sp. SP12CHS1
AGCTGAATTGGGTCTGCATTGAGTATAGCTCTAGTTTAGCACAAAAATGTTCTACTTGTTTCCTGAACAAGCTGTAAAATACCTTCTACTTAGAGGACGTATGCCGAAATCCGATGGTTTCTCCTTATTTCTCTAGGGGGTAAGTCAGTATGTAACCGTCGATACTGGCGATCGATGTCCATACTAGGTGGTATGATATTGTTGGGCCTTTGTGAGGAGTCTAACCCCACAAGTCAACAACCTGAGAACAGATAATTCTCTTTTTATTTCGGAGGTCAGCATCATGATCGGGAAAGCTACCTTGCTAGAGGCGATCGCCGGTAAGAATCGCGGCTTACTGGCAACAGAAACGGATAAGCTGACCATTCTGGCAGCTATTGCCCAGCTAGAAGATCGCAACCCTACCCCTCAAACGACTGCTGCTGGCGATCTGCTGGAAGGCAATTGGCGTCTGCTATACACCAGCAGTGCCGAGATTTTGAGCATTGGTCGGCTGCCATTGTTCAAACTTGGTCAAATATATCAATGTATCCGATGCCAAGAGGCTAAACTCTACAACATTGCCGAGGTTCAGGGCTTGCCCTATCTTGAAGGCATCGTCAGTGTTGGCGCTCGCTTCTCACCGGTGAGTGAACGCCGGGTGGAGGTAAAATTTGAACGGTCAATCTTGGGATTGCAGCGCTTGCTGGGCTATAATTCTCCGGAAAGTTTTATCGCCCAAATCGAGAACGGCCAAAAATTTCCGCCCTTGGATTTTAGCATCGAGAATCGCGAACAACAAGGCTGGCTAGACATAACCTACTTAGACAATAATTTACGCATTGGGCGAGGAAATCAGGGCAATGTGTTCGTTTTAACTAAAGTTCCCCAACCCATTAGCAATTAGCCATGAGCAAATGACAATGTTCCGCTTATCTCAAGGGCAGTTAAATCTTTTAGAAACTTGCCCCCGCAAATTTCAATACAGTTATTTAGAGCAGCTGGCGGCACCGGCAACCCCAGAACAACAGGCTTCAATGGCTTGGGGAAAGCGCTTTCACCTGTTAATGCAGCAGCGAGAACTGGGTTTGCCAGTAGAATTCCTGATTTCCGATTTTTCCGGAACGGTAGAGGCCGAGTTAGGACGTTGCTTGGAAGCGTTAAGGACTGCGGTACCAGAGATTTTTACCACCGCCCTTTCTACTAGCCAGACCTTCCGGGAGAGCGAACATTGCCGCACTCTCAATATCAGCGGCTATTTGTTGACTGTTGTTTATGACCTATTAATTTTAGATGACCTGGACGCCCAGGTTTTGGATTGGAAAACCTATCCCCGTCCTCAAAACCCCGCGCGGTTAGGAAAAAACTGGCAAACTCGTCTGTATCCCTTTGTGCTGGCTGAAACTAGCGAATATTTGCCAGAGCAAATATCCATGACTTACTGGTTTGTCCAGTCTCAAGCTTCCCAGACTGACAAACCTGAACCTCAAAGTCTCAAATTCGCTTATAGTGAAGCTCAACATCAGCGCACTAAAGCTATTTTGAGCAAACTGTTGCGTCAGGTGACTGATTGGTTGCAAGATTACCAAGCCGGGATTCCTTTTCCTCAAGTCCCAGAAACATCGCCTCTTTGCAAATCCTGTCAGTTTGCGGTTCGCTGTCAGCGCACTAAGCGCTCTCTGTCAGCCTCACGCCACCACTTGCTTTCTCTGGCTGAAATTCCCGAAGTTTCTCTGTGATTCCTCAGAACAACATGCAGGCACCCTCCAATGTATCTCCCATCCTGGTGAGGGAACTGAAGTTTCTGATCGAGATTCCCCTGCGCGCAGCTTTGCCAAAAAACAGCCCCGATCGTGCTCTGGCAGCCGTGAGGGCGTGATACTGAGGTTTGTAGTGAGGACTTCCGTCCTCACTACAAACCTCAGAAAAATCGGACAGGATCGCCGCGATCGCTCAAAATTGATAAAATTCCTATTATCAGTTGAGTTGGCTAAGGAATAAGGATTTTATGTTATTAGGGTATAGCGTTTCTCAAATAGATGCGAGCTAAAATCAGATTGATGAGGTGCCGCAGATTCCTTGCCTCATAAGGGTTTCAGGGATATAACCAAATACACACTATATGATAAATGCTATAATATCACCACATACCCTGTTACTTGATGGATATTTGTGTACCATATAAATAAATCCCTTTTCCCAGCCTGATGGAAATTGCTTTTCCTGAGGCTTACACGCTAGCTATATACCATTGGATTAAAGTTGTGAAAGATGGAGATAACGCTAAATATGGGGAGATATAACGCTAAATATATGGTTCTGGCGATTTAAGTCTATCACATTCTTGTTTGAAATTGTCTAGTGTTTCTCAGATTGATGCGATCTAATATCTGCCAAATCAGGGAGGCTGAATTCCATACATCATAAAGGTTTTAGCGTTCTCACGATATCACACTAATTTGAGAGATGCTATATTATAATTTCAAGTTTCAAGTCCTACGTTGAACAAAAACAATATTATTATAAAAAATGCTTGCATTGCAAATATTTTTTTATATACTGGTTTAAATTTTGTGCTAGTTCTTTTATGATTTATCAGCCACATAGCAATTGCGGCGCCAAACGTACCTCCAATAATTGCATATAAATGCAGAATACTTTCTGGTATTCTTGGAATTGAAATTAAAAATTTCTTGCCAGTTATAATAGCAATTATCTTATCATATAAATATGCCAAAAAAGTCAAAATATTGACATTTAAAAAATACATCCACATCACTGCGTATATTGCATTAGTGACAGTGTTACTAAAGGGATAATTACTGCTTTAAAATAAATAATTATCCATAAAATGGATTGTCAAAGTCATTATTGTGTCCATCATAACAATATCAAAAGTACATATGGACTTTTGATATTGAAACGATATTTTTTCAATATCAAAAACGATATTATTATGCCCGCAATAATAATATCTTTGATAATTCTTCAGAGAATATTTGATAATTGTCCCCAATGATAAATTCAATTGTTGAAATTTTGATAAATTTATCTAAAGGATTAATCAATAAAAATGATAAAAGTGTAGAGACTAAAAGCGATCCACACATAGATGCTGCAAAAAGTAGTAATCTTACTGAAATTATCAATTCCCTGCGCATTTTTACTCTCCAAAATAATGTATGGTGTCAGCTATGATGCATCTGTTTAGTGCTATATCCAGTTTATTTTGATGGATAACTTGTGTCTAAAAAAACGATCAATACTATATCTATCCATCATTTGAATATGGACATATCATTAGTCTGATACATGAAAAATTGCTGAAATTATTATCATATCTGCAATTGATCGTACCATATACATCTGAAATTGTAACCAACTCATGCGCCACTTCTTTTGTAAAGATTTGTTACAAACTTGAATATTGGCGACCTACGCTGGCAGGGGTATTGTGCTGACAGCACTTTATCAATCCCTCCTAAATCCTCAAAAACGATTTGTCAAGTTGATTTTTTATTCAATAATAGGCGATCGCCCGCCCCCTACTCTTGCTAGCTGGTGATTATCAGTTTGCAACTAGAGGTCACCGGTGCCTGCTTGTGCCGATCGCACCGATCGGATATTCTGAGTCGTGCATGTCTGTTAACCAATGCTATCCCACTGGCGATTGGGGGGGTGTCTGGGTGTCTGGTGTTGGGCTCACGGCACAGCAGCAGAGTAAACGATAATACTTGAAGGCAGATCCTCATAGTTGTGTTACCAGGCGTCCCCAGGTAATTATCTGTTATTATGGTAAGCTCAAATACAGAAGATCGCATTAATGATCGATCAATTATCATCCCAGAACTATAGTAGTGGTACCATTGATGGCAGGGTCGGCGCGATCGCGATCTCCGGGTGCTAAATGTAATCTCATTCCATATATTCCTTAAATTCTGACCTTAGCGGTTCGTCAAAGTCATCTGCTAGATCTTTCATACTTCCAAACTGTCGGCGCGGCTTTTCTGCCACTAGCACCAGTTTCGCCACCGGGCGATCGCCTTTGGTTATGACCACTTCTTCTATTTCGAGTAATTCTGGCAGTTTAGTCCTCGCTTCTGCAATATCTAATTATGACATGACCTTTCCTCTTTTTTCTGTTTCATATTTTCCCATAGGCCACGAGGTAAAATTAATTAAAATAGGTTCATAATCAGATGACATCATCTGATTATATCATCCGTGCCTTTCTTCTTTTTTTTCGACGGTTATTGACAGCAGCTTTGAGAACTCTGAGCCGATAAGAATCGGTATCTTTGCGCCAAGAGAGACGATAATTATCGATCGTAGCACAATGTGCTTCTAAACATTGCAGCCATCCCCGACGAGTCTCTATCGCAGATAAATCATCTAAAAGTCCCCAGTCTGCTTCCAGTTGGCTGAGTCGGGCGAATTTTTCATAATTGGGGTAATCTGGTCCTACTAACTGGTCTTTTTGATGTAGAATGGGAGGGTTATGGACATGCTTATAGTCTTGATAATTGACGCTTAAATCCCGCAGGTCGATCTGCATGCAGGTCTGTAAAATGGGATGAGGGTCGGTATCGAAGTCGGGATAGAATAGATAAGAGATTTTCGGCGTGTTAGTATGAAACTTGATGACAGTCGCCCCATCTAAGCGCCCAATGGTGCGTTTGGCACAGCCTTCGTAGAGTCGCAGTCGGGGGTCGAGTTGCTGCAGATAATTGACATGCACGCAGAAAGCATGGGGGCCCTGCTTGCCCACAGGGGAATGTTCACAACATTTAGTGATAAAATTGAGGTCGCTAATGCTGAAGAGCATTCGATCCGCAAGCAAACAAGCAGATTTGTAGCTGCTCAGTAATGCTTTGATGTCGTTTTTTACTAGAGGTGCCGGGTTTCGCCCCTGGGGGCGACTGGTAAAGTGCGTGAGGGCAATGTAGACTAGCAAGTCCTGACGTCGCTTGTCCGCGATCGCATCCCAATCTTCGGGGTCAGTAACCTGTAAAATCACCTTAAAAGCGCGACGAAAAGTTCTAAACTCTGCTAATATTTCCGACTCAGAAGCAAGTTCTCCTCTGACAGGAAGACGTCCCCGCTTAGTAAAGAACTCCATCAAAGGAATCAGCATGGTTTGATAATCTGCAAACTTCTTATCGGGTAAGCGAACTCTGGGGGTTCTGGCCCGGGAATAAAAGCGAGAGGCGCGGAAACTCTCAGCTTGTGCTGCTTCGGAGAAGACAAAATAAATTCCCAGGGCCACGGGAACTGCATCTACACCCAGGATCTGGTCAATATAAGTTTTCAGTTCTTCTTGTTCAAAATATTTCTGAAAGGTATTGCGCTTGGTAATGATGCCATCACCATAGGCGACTTGTCCGGCATTCCGGTCATTAATCAAAACTTGCGCCGATACCAGTAAAACTTTCTGGGTGAGTTCCCAGGCTTTAATTAATGCTTCCCGACGTTCCTCCTGACATTCGATTACATTTATCGCATAACCTAAGTTGACAATATCCGCACTCACTAAAGGGCGATCGGGGCAGTAATAGGGGTCCCAACCGGAACTGACATAGCCTTTCTCGGCTATGCGTTGGATATCCCCCTCATATTCACAACCGTAGTCAAAGAAAGTCGTATCTGGGGTAAATAGTTCCGCTTCTAAAGCTAAACGGACAGGACGAGAAAGATCCTGGCGGACCATGGCAGCTTTGTGGCGTTCTATTTTTGGCGCTACTGATGCCCTGACAAAATCTGGTCCTTGGATAACATGGTGATTTTCGATTTTCACGCCATGGGCTTCTAAGCAGTCTAGCCAACTTTGCAGCGTCCCGATGGAAAAACCCCGACCCTTGTCCAGGAGTCCTAACTCTTCTTCCTCTCGGGTAAGCTGGGCAAATTCTTCATAATAGGGATAGTCCGGGGTGACAAAAGCATCTTTGCGGTGGAGAATGGGAGGATTATTCCTAGTGCTATAATCTCGGTAGTTGCTTTGGGCTTGACAAAAGTCAACCTGGATACTAGCTTCGAGTAGAGGATGGGCGTCCCTGTCGAAGTCCGGGTAGAATAGATAGGATATTTTCTGTTTGTCCAGGTGGAATTTAACGATCGTGGCCTCCGAAACGTCCCCGGCAATGTCCCGGGCGCATCTTTCGTAGAGCCGCAGCAGGGGGTCGAGGGCTTCTATTGCTGTAACATGGACGTACAGAGCAGCTGGTAGCAGTTTGCCAATAGGACTCTGTTGGCAGCAGGAGGCAATGGCATCCAGTTGTTTGAGGCGCGAGACTAGCTGACAAGCAGCTGCTTGTATCTCCGGGGCTAAGTCTTCCCGAGAGGCGATCGCCCCTTGTTGCTGGTATTGCAAATAGGCCAGGTGAACGAGAATATCCTTTGCCCTTTGCTCATCCTCTATCTCTGGGAGTTGTAAACTGGAATTAGCCATTTATCCCTATGCCCCGTAAGTATTATTGCTCTTTTCCAGAATCACCAGCTTAAGAGATGGTGCTGACAACGCGCAACGCCTCGGACAGGCGAGACGCCCGTCCTACGCAACGCCCCGGACAGCCGAGACGCCCGTCCTACGCAACTGGACAATCTTTGCAAAATTTTACTTTCATATCTAACTCAAGTTGCGACCTATAAAAATTTCTACGTCCCAGACAGCCATTTTTGGTAAATTTCTCCGCAAAAATGCCATTTTTGGGGTAAATCACAAGGCAATTTTGGCCAATTTGGGCTAATTTGGGTTTTGAGGTTTTATAGGTAGCAATTTAGGTTATCTAGTCAAACGGGCTAATATGTAGCCAGTCGTAAAAAGAAAACGGAATAGTGAAACTGGCAGATTATGCCCGTGAAGTGGGCGTCTCATACAGAACAGCTTGGCGCTGGTGGAAGTCAGGAGCCCTCAACGGTTACCAGTTGCCCAGTGGCACCATTATTATCAACGTTGACGCGGAAAGTTCGGCGGTAAAGAATACTGATACCAAGAAGTCTGGTGCGAAAAACCGTGACAACCAACCAGCGGATCCCTGGCAGGAGTCGGAACCACCCGGCATACTATCGTCTAGTATGACTTTAGCACAGCAGGAGTTTCTGCAGTCGGCGCTCTTGAGGCTGGAAAACCGGTTGAATAAGTTGGAAGCCGCTTTGCAGCAGGGGGAGATCGAACACCAGGAACTGAAACAGGAACTGGAACTCGCAAGTTCTCAAAGAGTAGAACTTATGTCCATGCTCAAAGAGATATTAACAAAACTGGGAATTCTTCAGTCCTGGGTCTGCAGAAACTAGCTGGCAGTCTGAGGTAGGGATGGACTATAGTCAGCTAGACCAGTTCCTGGCCGCAGGAAGATGGCAAGAAGCTGATGAATATACCTGGCTAGTAATGCTTATTGTAGTCGATCGAGAAGCTGAAGGCTGGTGTGGGTACATCTACCACCGCAGATAGTCTGGTGACGATCGCCCACAGACTGGAACAGTGCGAAGAAATGAGTGATATAGCACTTCTCAATAATGTGAGGTACAGTGAAAGCATTGATACACTGGGTTTCATCGCTGGATGCTGTACCTCATAACTATGAGAAACCATCTGGATAATCTTAATACTGTAGGTTGGCTTAGCACCGATTTTTCTGAGGTTTGTAGTGAGGACTTCCGTCCTCACTACAAACCTCAGTAGAAGACAGCTTAAACCCAAACCCTGTCCCCGGAGACAGGGCCCGGTCATCAGTAGCACAGAAACCCGGCTTTTCCAAAAAACCGGGTTTCTTAATTCATTTACTTATGTCGGGATGTACTGATAATTGAGGCGGTCGATCGCGTAGCGTGCGCGCAGCGCAATCGTCAATTTACTTTTATTCTGAGGGTGTAAGGACTGGCAGCCCTAACGTTGATTTTATATTTCCCGGTTATCGGTAAAGGTTCATTTTCACTCAACAAACCGTCGCTGGGTGTAAATACCTCCGTTTTTACCTGACCAAACAAGCTGGTAATTACAATCTGCTGGCCTTCTAAGGCGATTATATTGTAGTTGAGCTGGGTTGCGCCTTCACCAGAAACATCCAGATAGTCGGTTCCTAGGGCAAATACTACATCCCGATCGGGCAAGGATTGATAAAACTCAGGTTCTTCTGAGACTTTTTCTGATAATTTTTCGGAGATGGGTATTACCTCCTGGACTGAAGTAGTAGGTTGTTCCCCCGTGTTAATGGTAATATCCATAGCCGGAATGGGTGGAGTTTTGATGTTCCAGATGCCTTCGGTGGTTTGGGTAATACTCACGCCAATAGCAGCGGCCAGTCCTGCAAAAAATATGCCTGTGGTGACTAATTTCATAATGAGCCCCCGAAACAGTTTAACTTGCAGCATCCGCAGGCTGTTGTTGCGGCGGTTGCATAAACATCGGCGGTTCCGTGATTATCCCAATTAAATTTTGGCTAGTAAACCACAAGGCTTGTTGTTTCCCGTTGATGGGCAGCTGCAGTAATCTAGAAACATTCTGGTTTTGCAGATCCGATTGAGCTGCAATCAACTTTAACAGGTTCAGCAGTGGCTGTGAATTTGATTTCATCGGCAGAGTATACTGATGTCCTCCTGCTAGGAGAATCGTCACTTTTACATCCCTGGATTCGGCTTGCGGTCGTGTTGTTATACTTTCCATCTATATGTCCTAATGCCAAAAATGTCTCGTTCCAGTCAAGACCATTACTAATCCTAATTCATTGGAGGCCGTTATGGAATCTTTGTCCCGGATGCTGCCCCCAGGCTGGATAATGGCGCTAATGCCAGCAGCCGCAGCGGCACGCACGGAGTCGTCGAAGGGAAAGAAGCCATCGCTGGCCAATATCCCCCCCCAGGCTTTGTCCCCTGCCTGTTTCAGGGCAATCTCTACTGCACCTACGCGGTTCATTTGACCAGCCCCAATGCCCAGGGTCGCCCGATCGCCCGTGACGACGATCGCATTCGATTTTACATGCTTGACCACTTTCCAGGCAAACAGCAGTTCTGACATCTGCTCTGGGGTTGGTTTGGCCTCCGTCGCGACTTGCCACTCCTGGGGGTTCTCCGCCTCCTCGTCCGACCCCTGGACCAGAAAACCTCCCGCAATTACTTTAACAGTCTGCTCTACCCCCTCATGTATAGTCGGCAAGGTCAAGACTCGCAACTTGGATTTAGCTGCTAGAATGGACTTAGCCTCTGCTTCGCAGTCCGGGGCCACCACACATTCTAAAAATGTCTGCACCATCATCTGGGCCGTGGGGGCGTCGATCTCCCGATTCAAGGCCACGATCCCACCAAAAGCGGATACCGAGTCAGCAGCGAAGGCTTTCTCGTAAGCTTCTGACAGCGTACTGCCCGACGCAACCCCACAGGGATTGCTATGCTTGAGGACGGCTGCTGCTGGGCTGTCTGTAAATTCACTAATCAAACGACGGGCTGCCTCTAAGTCTACTAAGTTGTTATAACTCAATTCCTTGCCTTGCAGTTTGGTCGCTGCTGCCCAACCACTCTTATTTGTCCCAGTTTCATACCAAGCAGCCGGTTGATGGGGGTTCTCTCCGTAGCGCAGCACTTGCAGCTGTTGCCCTGAAAGCGTATATTGTTCGGGTACTGTGGTTTCTGCTTGACCCGCCAGGTAGGAGGCTATCGCCCGATCGTACCCCGCCGTATGGGAGAACACCTGTAGGGCCCGTCCTTGGCGAAATTCCAGAGAAGCTTTTCCCCCATGGTCACGCAACTCCTGCAAATAGGCATTATAATCGGCAGGATTACACAATACAGTCAGGTGAGCGAAGTTTTTCGCTGCTGCCCGCAGGAGAGTCGGTCCGCCAATATCGATTTGCTCTATCGCCTCTGCTAATGTAACATGCTCTTGGGCGATCGTCCGTGCAAAAGGATAGAGATTGACCACAACCAAGTCGAGCGGGCGAATCTCGTGACTTGACAAATCCGCCCGATCCTGTTCCAGATCCCGCCTTGCCAGGATACCACCATGAATGCGGGGATGCAAGGTTTTGACGCGACCGCCCAAAATTTCGGGAAACCCGGTGTAGTCAGCCACTTTGGTTACCGGTAAACCAGCCTCTTTCAGGGTAGCCGCTGTGCCACCACTGCTAATCAGATCGAAACCAAATTCTTGCACGAGAGAGCGGGCCAAGTCAATCAGTCCAGTTTTATCAGAGGTACTCAGCAGTGCTAGAGGTGCCATCGCTATACTATGAGGAATCATCCATATTGTGCCTTCACCAGGATAAAGGCGATCGCCCCAAACCACCTTGATTTTTAACCTCCTCGTTCCCAGGCAGAGCCTGGGAACGCAAGGGTTTTGTCTCCATCGTGAAAGAAGTAGGTCGGTTCGTTTTGATAGCGCCCCGAGTTTTACCGCCCGGTTCCACCAACTCCACCCGGGTGCGGTCACAAGTAGTTGATAACCCGAAGCACGCGCAGGGCCCCCTCCGCTGCAAGGAGAGCCAGCCCCCCGGGTAACGAACCCCCCACTGTCCGAGGCATGTAATCATGCCCGCGCTAGCCGATTTTTCCGGAACGGTAGGGCGCCTTGAGGCCAACGCATTTGTTCATGTAGCCGGACCCCTCGTTCCTACGGCTGCTCTCCTCTCCGCGTGTACCTCAGCGCGGCCGGGATGCCAGATATCCGGGTAACGACCCCTCCGCTGCCCGTGGGAACGGGTTCCCCTGCGGGGATGCTTCCTACAA
>JACOMV010000244.1 GCA_014324065.1 Hormoscilla sp. SP12CHS1
GTATTGTGGTTTCCATGTCGGTGTAGGGTATAAGCTAATTTTAGCGCCACATCCCGCTGGTTTGACACTTTATTAAATTTTCATTCCTAGTTAGTTAGGCGCTGGTGCCGCTAAATCAAACACTTAGCGCCGTCCATTACACAATTCGCGCATTAGAAAAGGGGCTAACTATCTGCGCCGTCTTTTCAATGATTTGGCCCTAGTTTTCGACTTTTCCGGCACGGTGGCCCATCCCATTACCCGAGCGCAAACGGCGATTCAGCTAGGATACCCGGATAACCGACAATCTCTGTAAACTTCCGGGATTGCCAGGGTCAGCGCCAGGACTGGGCTTTTTACAAGACGGTGAATTCACGGGATTTGAGGTGGATTATGGTCGGGCGATCGCGGCAGCGGTGTTTGGCGACCCCGAGGCGGTAGAGTTTGTGGTCTCAGAGCCAGAAGAGTGGTTTAGCGATGTTGCTAATGGCATAGTAGACGTGACCGCGCGGGCCATCACTCATACTCTAGGTCGCGATGCTCTCCTAGGCATAGACTTTGGTCAGCCAGTCTATCTTTACGATAGTCAAATTGTATGGGCTCCCCACGACAGTGGCATCAACTCCTTGGAGGATCTGGAAGGTCGCTCGATCGGGGTAATTTCCGGTACGACCTCCGAACGGAATATCCAAGAAGCAGCCGATGAACTTGACATTACCTTTGACTTAGTCACCTTTGACAGCCCGCCCGAACTAAATGATGCCTATAACGATCGAGAAGTTGACGTGGTTACTGGTGATGGCAGTTTCATCCAGTCTCTGGCTTTAAGCGTACCGCTGGCAGAACGTATTCCTTCGCGGCCGATCGCAACAGGCTTATCAAAAGAGCCTCTGGCGGTGATAGTCGATGAAAATCAGTCAGAGTGGAAAGATGTGGTCACTTGGACAGTTTATGCTACTATCCAAGCAGCAGAGTTTGGCATTACCTCGGAAAACGTCGATGACTTCCTGGATAGCGACGAGCCAGCTATCCGGCGCTTCTTGGGAGTGGAAGGTGATTTAGGTGAAAGCCTAGGTCTAGATGATAACTTTGTGGTAGACGCGATCTCATCTGTAGGCAACTGGCAAGAGATTTACGATCGCAACTTCCCCTTCCCCGATGCTCCCCCGATCGGCGGAGGTCTCTTTAGCGAGGGCGGTCTGCTATATTCTCCTCCCTTCGCGTAAGTCTGACTGGGCGCTGAAAAGGGATTGAAAATGTAGGGTGGCCATCTGACTTGCTTGCAGCTGAAACAGTAAATAATTACAACATTATGGTTACTTAATATGCTTTGCAGAAAGGACGAACCTCAATCCGCAAACAACCTGAATGGATTCAGGATAGCTTCTTCCACCGTTCCGGAAAAATCGGCAATAGCTTTCACTATCGCCATAAAAACCAGATCGCGCACAATCACCTGAACCTATCCGTGCTATTCTTTATCCTAGGGGAGATCGGGGGATTCTGTTATCTGGGAACGATGCTGCTACTATTATTGTACATTCCCGGAATTGTGGCAGCGATGCCTGAGGGGATGCAACGCAGGCAACCCCTCAGACATCGCTGCTGCATCTCCTGTCTAATCCCACGACCCAGGAGATGCAGAAAGCTCATTTAATGTAAGATGTAGGAGATACCCACTCTACAGCTACTCCAGGAAATAGAATGACTAATCAGACAATTGAGCGATCGAACATAAAATTATGGCTAGCGGCGATTAAACCGCCCATGTATAGCGTGGCAATTATGCCAATTTGGGTGGGAACTGCGGGGGCTGTTTTTGAGCAGCATAGCATAGATTGGTGGATATTTGCTACCTTTGTCAGTGGGGCAATTTTTATTCTGGCCTGGGAGAATATCAGTAACGACGTATTTGACTCGGAGACTGGGATCGATCGAAATAAACACCATTCCCTGGTTAACCTGACGGGCAACAAATCTTTAATTTTCTGGTTGGGGAATCTTTGTTTAGCCCTCGGCATTCTGGAAATTATGTTAATCTGTTGGTGGCAGCAAGATTTAACGGAGATCGGGTTAATCCTTGCCTGCTGCACCCTAGGATATATGTATCAAGGTCCGCCCTTTCGTCTAGGTTATCAAGGTTTGGGCGAGATTCTCTGCTTTTTTGCCTTTGGTCCCATAGCGTTGTCCGCTGCTTACTACAGTCAAACTCAGAGTTGGTCCCTGACTAATCTGGCAATTTCGATAATTGTTGGCCTGACTACTACTTTAATCCTGTTTTGTTCCCATTTTCATCAAGTCCAAGACGATCTGGCAGCAGGAAAGCGATCGCCCATCGTCCGCCTGGGTACGCAAACCGGGGCACAGATGTTATGGTGGTTTTGCGGTAGCATATTTACCCTAATTGCTATTTTAGTAATATCGGGAATATTTCCCTTGTGGACCTTACTCAGTTTCTTAAGTTTGCCCGCTGCCATCAAGCTTTGCCGCCATGTAGGTACTCATCACGACCAACCTGAAATGGTGAAAAATTGCAAGTTTATTGCGGTAGAATTGCATTTCTGGAGTGGACTGTTGTTAGGTATTGGTTTCTGGGCGTCAGGGGGATAATGGATAAGAGAGAAGCTTACCAATTTCACTATGGTTTCAGCGGGAACAAAAAACAGCCGCTAATTCTATTGTTGCACGGATTTATGGGCAACAGCGATGATTTTAATGGGGTAGTTTCGCTGCGGTGTCCCCTATGCATGTGCGAATACGATGTCTCCGGAGTAGTGCGTAAGAGCGCTCTCCGAAGACATCAAGCGACCAGGGGACACCGGTTGTCTAAAGAGTTCTGCTGTCTGGCGGTTGACCTGCCCGGACATGGAAAAACTCAGGTCAAGGGTGGGGAAGCATGCTACAAGATGTCTAACACTGCCCAGAGGCTGATCGACTTACTGGATGAGTTAAAGATTGACAAATGTTCCTTGGTAGGTTATTATCCGGGTAGGCGCTTGGGATTATATCCGATCTGTACTTTTCCCTCTCGGTTTGAAAAAGTAATTCTGGAGTCGGCAACACGCTAAGCTGGGATTAAAAACAGAAGCAGAGAGGAAGAACCGCAGTCAAGCGGATGCAGAACGGGCCCTGTAATTGGAAAATAGCGATTTCAGACAGTTGTTAGTGAAATGGTACGATAGACCCCTATTCCAATCTTTACAAAATCATCCTGACTTCGGTAAAATAATCCAGAGTAGGTTAGAATATCAGCCCAGGGAGTTGGCAAAATCACTCCGGAACATGGCAACGGGAAACCAGCCAGCTTTATGGGATCGACTGGCAGAAAATAAAATCCCGCTGCTGTTGCTGGTGGGAGAAGATGATGTTGAGTTTAAGGCGATCAATGCAGAAATGGCTAGCTTGTGTGAAGTGGCACATCTGGCGATGCGGTGAAGCCGGTCATAACATTCATCCAGAAAATCCCCGAGAATGGGTTAAGCAGGTGAGAGGTTTTTGTGCATAGTCGTTACCAATTTGAGTTTCGTCCCTACCAGCGAAAATTTAGGCGATCGCTTACTACCAGTCACGGCAGCTGGAATGTCCGCCAAGGTATCATTATTCGCCTCACGGATGCAACTGGGAAAGTCGGTTGGGGAGAAATTGCCCCTTTACCCTGGTTTGGTTCGGAAACTTGCGAACAAAGCCTCTCATTCTGCGAAAATTTGCCATCAGAAATAACATCCGATATCATTAAGGCAATCCCTGATGATTTACCTGCCTGTCAGTTTGGCTTTGAGACCCCTACCTTGCGTTCCCAGGCTTCCCCAGGGAACGAGGGTGGGGCTACAGGAACGAAGCCCGCCTGCGCGGGCTTACAGGAGGATAGTCTTACCTATAGCTGCTTGTTACCAGCTGGACCAGAAAGTTTGCAGTCATGGCAAGGTTTCTGGCATCAGGGATATCGGACATTTAAGTGGAAAATAGGCGTTATTCCCATTGCTGAAGAACTGAAAATATTTGGCTTACTGAGAAAAGAACTGCCACTGGGGACAAAATTGCGCTTGGATGCTAATGGTGGACTTACCTGGGAGGAAGCTTGTCAGTGGCTAGATGCTTGTGAAGGTCCTGCTGTAGAATTTATGGAACAACCCCTAGGAGTAGAAAAGTTTGAAGAGATGCAAGAATTGTCTGAACAGTATGCTACTCCCATCGCCTTAGATGAATCGGTGGCAACTCTCAATCGCCTCGAAACCTGTTATCATCGAGGTTGGCGATCCATATTTGTAATTAAAGCGGCGATCGCGGGTTCGCCATCCCGCTTGCGTCAGTTTTGCCGATCGCACCCGCTCGACATTGTATTCTCCTCTGTGATGGAAACCGCCATTGGCAGAAATGCGTCCTTAAAGCTAGCCGCCGAACTACAAACAGGTAATCGATGTCTCCGCGATGTGCGATCGCACATCGGGAGTAGTGCTTCTAGCGCTCTCCGGAGACATCGAAGGGCCGTTGGTTTTGGCGTCAAGCAATGGTTTACCGAGAATGACGACAACTGGCTAAAAGAGTTATGGGACAATCATTAAAGGAACTGTGGCAAAAGCGTCTGGTCGATCATTGGTTGATAAGTGATAACTCTCACCAATTCACTCAGCTAAGTCAGGAGTTATTCGAGAAATTCGCCCAGCAGGATAAACCACCTGTTATTCTACTAGCTGAAGCAGAACCTGTTAAATTTATAGCTGGGTTCATTGCTGCGGTGGCAGCTAATTGTCCCGTTTTTTTATGTAACCCCCATTGGGTGGAACGAGAATGGCAGCAAGTATTTCACCTCGTCCAACCCGACCTGATCTTAGGACAACCACCTTCTTTTCCATTCCCCACCCCCACCTCCACCCCCACCTCCACCTTGCGTTCCCAGGCTTCCCCAGGGAACGAGGGTGGGGCTACAGGAACGAAGCCCGCCTGCGCGGGCTTTGAAAATGATCTGTATCTTTCGCAAATCATGATTCCCACGGGGGGTTCATCTGGAAAGATTCGCTTTGCCATCCATACTTGGGAAACATTGATGGCATCTGTGAAAGGATTTCAACAGTATTTTGGGAAAACGGCGATTAATTCTTTCTGTGTCTTACCCCTAGATCACGTCAGCGGCTTAATGCAGTGCCTGCGTTCCTTTACTACCGGCGGGAAGCTAGTAATTCGGCCATTTAAGTCGATCGCGCAGCCGTGTGCGCGCAGCGCATTCCCGAGTGACGGCAATAATGATGTAACTAATTTCTTTATTTCTCTCGTACCCACCCAGCTGCAAAGATTGCTAGAAAAACATAGTAGTTGGTTATCTCGGTTTGAAACTGTTCTCTTGGGGGGGGGCCCTGCTTGGAACTCTCTGCTGTCAACTGCTAGAAACTACAATATTCCCTTAGCCCTTACCTACGGGATGACCGAAACTGCATCTGGGATAGTCACTCTTAAACCCGCAGATTTTCTGGCTGGTAATAACAGTTGCGGTCGGGTTTTGCCCCATGCTCAAGTTACCATAACTGGCCCGGATGGAGAAAGACTGGACGTTAACCAGACTGGGGCGATCGCCATAGATGCTGAGTCCCTAACATTAGGTTACTATGGCCAAACCAAATCTGCCTTCTCGATGGGAACGGATGACATAGGTTATTTCGATCCTCAGGGTTACTTGCACATTGTCGGGCGTCAGAGTCACAAAATCATCACCGGAGGAGAGAATGTCTTTCCCGCTGAAGTCGAAGCAGCATTGCTAGCAACCCAGTTGGTGAGTGATGTCTGCGCGATCGGGTTACCTGATGTCCAATGGGGTGAAGTAGTCACAGTTGTCTACGTCCCCAAGTCAGATCGCGTTTCTATCGATCGGCTGCAAAGGGCGATCGCCGATAAATTAAGCAAGTACAAACGCCCTAAACATTGGGTCGCCGTAGACAGCTTACCCCGCAATGGGCAGGGTAAGGTAAACCGGGAACTGCTGGGGCAAATTGCCTTGGCGAAGATGCAAACTTAAAAACATTCACCGGTAGCCAGATGGTGGGAGAACTCCAGATTATCAACTTCCAGAGATATTTTACATAAGACTAGTTGCTGGCAGCAGCTCTCCGTTTTTGGCCAACTCAGTAGGGTCTGGTTTAAGATGCGGGCTAAGTCGCTAAATCTGGTACTGGAAGACAGGATCCAGACCAGCGGTAACATGGTATCCGGGTCTTTCGATGCCTTCCGGAGGCAACGCAGGCAACCCCACCGTTCCGGAAAAATCAGGCATCGCGGCGAGATTGGGATTAGACCATGCTAGCGCCAGTGCCAGATCCCCGGGTAACGAACCCTCCGCTGCCCAGTTCCCTTGCATATGTCCACTCGATCCCAATATCCCCCCTTCGATATCTCTGCCAGAGCTCTTGTCCCGACATGGCTGCCAGCTCCCCGGGTAACGACCCCTCCGCTACGCAGTACGCGGACGGCACACAGGAGACGTCGCTGTCGCAATTGCCGAATTTGAAAGCTTGTTCTATTCTCATTTTCTCTTCCTTTTATTGTCGTCCCAAGCCTGCCCGGATGCTGTCGGGGATGTAATCATGCGGGTTTGAGGCAAATCGATCGAGACCTTATGTATATGTATATATATATATACAGCTTGTTCAGGAAACAAGTAGAACATTTTTGTGCTAAACTAGAGCTATACTCAATGCAGACCCAATTCAGCT
>JACOMV010000245.1 GCA_014324065.1 Hormoscilla sp. SP12CHS1
CATGTCCGTTGACGTATAATGCCTATTATACATGGAATTCAGCCGCTTTAGGGGGAAGTTTTTGTTTAAGTCCCGATAATAACAAGGTCCAATTTAAGGAAAGTAAGTAATGATGCAACTGCCTCAGTTTAATGAATGCAATCACACAATTGTCAAGTCGCTGTTTCATCACAACGATCGCCAATTGCTGACTTTGTTTCAGCTTCATCCGGAATGGGGTCGGTACTTCACGGCAATTTTCTGTCGTTACTATCCGATTGTTTATACATTGATTAGTCAATCGGCGCGATCGCCAGTGCAGGCAGACTATCTATTTGCCCTTACCTGGCGTCATATTTACTATGAACTGCGTGGCTTGGATTTGCGGCATGTCAGACCAGATAGAATATTTGATTTGAGGGTGGTAACACCGCAAAAAAGTGACCTCTGGCACCATGATGCTGACAGTAACTTACTGCAGGCTAGCGCTCCTATAGTCGCCCACAGCTCGAAAGAGACTTTAACCCTACAAAATTGGCTGATCGACATCACAGCTATCTGTATTAACCGCGTCGATCTGCCCCCAGTTGAGTCCATCTATTATTCCCTGGAAGGAGCCTCGCCGCCTCTGTGGTGTTATATTGAGCAGGCATTAGAGCAAGTGCCGCCAGTGATGCGGTTAATAATTTTGATGGCTCAGACGTTCCGCTGGAGCGAAACCCGGATCGCTGCCTATCTGCAAGCAGAAGGAGAGATGGTTTCTCCAGCTACTGTTAAAATGCAACTTCTTCATGGTTATCAACTGCTAGAGGATGCCTTGCCTGCTGATATTCGGGAGATTTATTTGCAATCTGATTAAGGATTGTTGATTATATCTGGACCAGTTTTAGGGAATGACAATTACTATCCTGACAGATTGTTGTGATGTGGAGAGTAAATTTTTAATCTGACTTATATCATTTTGATTTAAATATGATACGGTTGGTATAACCCCTTGTCTGCTCATAACCTAGTTGCCGATCCCCCCAACCCCCCCTTCCAAAAGCTGACTTTTCCTGCTAACTACTGAAACGCTTACTCCATCTAGCATAGGAGCATTTCATGGCCTGGATCAGAGGGTCACTTCTGTGGGTTATGGAGGTAGAGGAAGAAAGAGAATGCTGTAACAGCCAATGCCGGAAAATTAAGTAACAATACGCTGGCGCTGTCTGGTTCGGGGACGATCTAATTACGCTGCACAATTATGAGAAGAGGATTAAACTAAACTATGTTAGATTGGGGCAACAAAATTTGTTAAAATGTCCTTTACCAGATAAACGCCTACAACAAAGAGCCTATGGAATCGGTCAAGCACTCGCCAGTAGATTTGGATTTGCTCTATCAATGGTGTTTGGAGATACAAAGTTGCTTAAAAGAGCTTAGGAATTTTTCGCTAACATCAAAGTGACATTGAATTTACTGACACAACCTCACAGAGAAAGAATTACTCAAGAATGTACCACGCTACCTGTGATTTTATCGGTGGGCGACACTACTTATCTTGATTATAAAGCAATTTTGACAAAAACAGAAGCGCTCTCCTGGGTTTATAGTATAAATTGTATACTGAGATACAATTTCGGAGAAAAAAAAGGCTGAAAGCCTTGATTTGGCGTATGTATAAGTTTTACTTATCACAAAAACCCAAGGAGACCCAACAGAAGGCTATGGACCGATTGTTAATCGGCGCTATCATATATTGGTTATGAGTAGTCACCAGAGATATCGAAGCTATGGGGTGGCGGGAGTGGGTTGGGCGAGCATCGCCCGGTACTGGCAGGAGCTGCCGTTGCTATACCCATGTAGAGGATGACAGTTGGCAGAAACAACAGCAGCTCACGCTCAAACCTCGCCGATAGGCGAGGCGATAGAGAAGACTCTGACCGCCTATTTATCCTGTCTCCAGTAGCGGGCGCTCCCCCCCAGGAGCATAGAACCCCCCCCTTAAGATACTGTGGGGCAATTAACTGGGGGGTGGAACCCGCCAGTACAGCCAAACCCTTACCAAAAGAGGACTTTCTCCCCACTCCCCACTCCCCACTCCCTACTCCCAAACCCAGAGATCTCGTAATTCGCCGGGCTTTGTATCTGTAGCCGGACCATGCACGGGTTCCGGCGGTAACTGGAACGGGAGTACCAGAGTTGAACATACCTGAACAACAATAAAGACATAGGGGTGCGACTCGTTCAGGCGTAAGCTGAGAACCAGTGAAAGCCTGGTTGGTTACATTAGCCAACAACTGTGGTATTCATGAGGGTCCAAACCCCTCCCTCCAAATACGGGAGAGACACCGGTCCTAACTGCTGCGGAGTGACATCACCGTGGTGGGGAGCAAGGACTTAAATGTAGGACAGCTGGCAGCCCAAGCCGGTGACTCCGCTAGGAAAGATGCTCATGGCTAGAATAAGCGAACTTATTAAACCTCGTTACTTTAAACCAGCGAAATAAGGCTGAATCGCTGGCCCAAAAGGGAAATGGTAGTTAGTGTTAGTTGTCTCTATTGGCTAACAACGTATTCAAAGAACTCCCGGGGGATTGTAGGGGCCTAAAAGCATCATAATGATACCATGGAACGAAATAACCTTCAATGAGCTGTTTCCGGGAGGGAAGGGATGGGATGGAGACAAGCTAGATGATAAGCGCAAGCCATTGAGGGATGTTCTAAGAAGCCAAGGCCCAGAGTAATGTTTGGGATATGCCGACGTAGGACGGATATGGTAGGAAGTTCTGGGTAATAGTAACGCTGTATGATACAGTGCTAGTGCTCGGGGAGAAATCCTCAAGTGATGATTATAATGGACCAACGTCCGGACCAGGTAAAGAACTGTGTGTAATCGTCTTAAGGCGGGGACCATGTTAGTAAAGAGTGGCACCAAAGGTTGAGCAGTTTACCGGTCACGAACCGCCCGGGGATGGCAATAGATTGGTTCATAAACAATGGGTGAAATGTCATGGGACGAGGCTAAAAAGGGGCAACCCAATCAACGGCTGCTAATGACAAGGTCCTATCAACCAGTAGCCTCCTGCGGTGAAAGTCGCAAGTCCGGTTCCGAAAGGGAGGATTGGAAGGTAACTTTCAGTTAGACCCCATCCAGCGGGTGGCACAACCCCAAAAAGCAATCAAGAACTTCTAGTTAGTCCGTCAAGAATTTTCAGGCAACAGCATTCTGAAAGCATATGAGCTCGGAAAACCTCGAACAGTTATTGTTGAATTAGCCTGAAAAACCTAAAGCTTAAACATCAAACCTAGCAACTGTAAAACCATGAAAACCTCTTCTTATCGCATTGCTGCTCTGACCGCTGCCACCCTATCGGCAGTTACTGTAATCGCTCCATCTGTCGCTGCAACTTTTGGCCAACGGGAAGTAGACCAAGACAACTTGATCGCAGTGGCCGCACCTCGTGGTACTGGTTATCAACTGTTCGTGCTGGAACAAAAATCTAACCAACGTGCTTGCTGGAGCGAAACTCCACTTGCTGACGGGACAACCCTTGTAGATCTATTACTGCGAAACTTTGACTTCACAGGGATTTGCTCCCGCGCGGTGGACAGTAATGGCTTCTCCATCCGGGCAGCAGGTCAAGACATGGCATTGAAATACAGCCTCCGCGTCGTCGAACGGAACGGAGATCTGGTACTCCTGGGAGCCCCCGATGACCCCAATGCCCCAGAACTGGAAATTGGTCGCACCAACGGCGTCAAAAAAGATGTTGTCAAAATTGAACTCAATCCAGGTTGGCGCTTTAGCAAAAGAACCTACAATGGTCAGGAGCTGGGTCACATCTATTTCACCAATAACCTCGACCCTCAGGCGATCGCCAACGGCGAGGTAGATTTGGGGATTCCAAGCTTCGGTGACATCGCCAATGACATCTATTTCGATGAAATTAACGCCGCAGTTAACCTGGGATTCATTTCTGGTTTCGCCGAAGACAATACCTTCCGCCCCCAAGTAGCTTTAACTCGCGAGCAACTGGTGTCGATGATCTGGGAATCTCTGACTGAACTACCGGGTGCCAACATCAATATTCCCACTCAAGCTTCTAAGAGCCCTTATCCTGATGTCGAGACTTCACGCTGGAGTGCGGCGAAGATTCAATGGGCGAAAGATAATAACATCATCAGTGGTTACACCGACGGGACTTTCCGCCCGGCACAACCCGTGACGCGAGCGGAACTGATCGCCGTACAACGGCGATCGGCTGAGTTTGCCAAGGGTATAAGCGGACTGCCTCGACAGCTGACCGCCAAACGGCCCGCTACTAACTTCTCGGATACTAGCAATCACTGGGCAGAGGGAGCGATCTCTCAAATGTCCTCCTATTGCTCTGTGGCCTCGCCGCTGAATGAAATAGGATCTCGCTTTGTCCCGGACGAGTATGCTCGGCGCAACTACGCCGCAGCATCGACTCTGCGGATGCTCAACTGCGTTAAGTCTGAGACTTTCTAACCTCTCTCCGATTAGCCCTAGGGTGAGCATTGCCCCCACCCTACTTTTTTGCTCTAAGGCTACGCCTCGCGGCGCGAACGCAACTCGCGCCAGCTCGCTCTGGATGGTCAATCCACGACGTCCAGAAAGATTTGCCTAAATGTTATTACATATTTAATATAGTTGTTAGCAAACAACTAGCAGCAAAGAACTAAATCTGGGAGGTAATCTGTTAAACTAGGGGATGACTAGGGTGTGGTCAGGCGCTATTCCTTTCCAGCAGTGCTACTGGATGCAGCCTTGATGAGGTGTCCATCCAGGAGGATAATAGCTTGGCGGAGGGCCTCCAGGCGATGGTTAAGGCGGTTACGCAATGGCAGCATATCCATAACTTCCAATCGCTGTAGCCTTGCTTTTACCTTGCCAGTAGCGCCCACGATAAACACCTCACGACGCCGTTCACTCGCTTCCTTGACCATAGTCTCGATCGCCAGGGAAGCAGTAACTCCCAACCAAGGCACCTCCGACAGATCCAAGATCAAAACCTCATAATTTTCCACGATCGCCATCCGTTTAGAGATGGACTTAGCCGCCCCAAAGCTCATCGGGCCCCCCAGACGTAACAGCAGGATCCGCCCCCCAGCAAGCTTGAGGATCTCTTTCTCTTCATAGTTCAAAGACATTTCATCAGTGGGAGTATCGATCGCCTTCACCTTGTCAGCCTGGATATCGCTGAGAGTCGTGATTGTCAAGATGTTAGCCACGAAAACCCCCACCGCCACAGCAGCGATCAGGTCAACAAATACCGTCAGGAACATCACCCCGTACATAATAGCAGCTGCCTTCAGGGAGATGCGGTGAGCGCGTTTGAGAAAGCCCCAGTCAATAATATCAATACCGACCTTAATCAAAATGCCAGCCAGCACCGCATGGGGAATATTAGCAGTCAGGCTGCCAGCACCAAAGACGATCGCCATTAAAACCAGGGCGTGGATGATACCTGAGAGGGAAGTTTTACCCCCCGCCTGGACATTAATCACAGTCCGCATGGTAGCACCTGCACCGGGCAGTCCCCCCAAAAACCCAGCGATCAGGTTACCAAGGCCCTGACCAATCAATTCCCGATCGGAGTCATGGTTCGTGCGAGTAATATTATCAGCCACCAGGGAAGTCAGCAAGGAGTCGATGGAACCCAGGGTTGCTAGCATCAGGCCATAGCCAATCATATCCTTGAGTTCCCCTGGGGAGATTAGGGGTAAACGCAGGGTCGGCAGACCAGTAGGAATCTCGCCAATTAATCTCAGATCCCTGTCTGGCAGCAGGACAACCGCAATCAGAGTGCAGACGATCAGCGCCAGCAGGGGCGACGGCACCACGCGAGTCAGCTTCGGGGGCCACAGAAAGACGATCGCCAGGGTAAGCAGGCCCAGACCAGTTGCTGTCGGATTGAGATTACTTAAGAAGTCCGGCAAGCTGCCCAGGGAGTCCAGCACATTCCCAGAGGCCTGATGTCCTAGCAAGGGACCTATCTGTAAGAGAACTATGATCGCCCCAATACCGGACATAAAGCCAGATATCACCGTGTAGGGTATCATCGTAATATATTTTCCCAGCCGCAGCACCCCGAAGAGGATCTGAAATATCCCCCCCAGCATCACCACTGTAAAGGCCATATTAAGACCGGTATCCGGGTGTTTCGCGAGCAAAGCCGTAAACACCGTAGTCATCACCACCGTCATCGGACCAGTCGGTCCCGAAATTTGAGCAGGAGTGCCGCCAAACAATGCCGCAAACAGACCGACAAAGACCGCGCCATAAAGGCCAGTAATTGCCCCAGCACCGGAGGATACCCCAAAAGCCAAGGCCAAAGGCAGCGCCACTACCGCAGCAGTCACCCCACCAAACAGGTCGCCCCGCAAGTTACCCAAATGCAAAGGATTAACTCTCATGACAATATGATTGCTGATTAATATTGATAATTTCCAACAGCCGCAGCCAACTAGAGGATATTTTGAAAGTGTAAAGGAAATCAAGGGAGCCTAACATGAGCAGCCCTCGTTCCCACGGCTCTGCCTGGGAACGGATCGTGGACTCCCGTGCCATATTGCGCGTCGGAGGCAATAGCAGACAGTTGAGTAAGGCGGAGACTGTCTTGATTTGAGACGAGAGCTTCAAAAAAGTTAACAATATGCTTCCACTAAGTTAACATTTTTATCAGTCCTCCG
>JACOMV010000246.1 GCA_014324065.1 Hormoscilla sp. SP12CHS1
GGGAAGAGCAAAATCGCGAATTATTTGCTAAAATAGCTGCTCAGCCACCTAAACCAGGCATGGAGGCAGCTTGGGAAAAACTGAAAGCCCAGAAAGCCAAACGTCAAGCTCGATCGAACACATGATTTTCCTAGTATATCATAATCTTGAAGGTCATGCTTTGGTGATTTCAGGCAGTATTGCCGACCAAGGTTGGCCGGTGTCTTCCGCATGCTCTTGTCCTGAAGGACTCGGCATGCGGAAGACGGCGGCTCGAAATGCTGCCAATTCGTTTTATGACCTTTGCAGAACTCGGATTACCCATTGCTAGCGATGACCGAATAATTTGGCGATTTGCACAGGCGAACCAAATGATATTGCTGACAGCTAATCGCAGTATGAAGGGTGAAGATTCTCTGGAACAAGTCATGCGTGAAGAAAATACATTAACTTCATTGCCAGTGATCACAATTGGCAATGCAAATCGCCTCCTGACCGATCTTGATTATCGCGATCGCTGTGTAGAGCGTATCATGGAGATTGCGCTGGATATTGATGACTATAGAGGATCCAGGAGAATTTTTGTTCCGTGATGAATTTGAACGGGCGCTCGCCCATCCGATACGCTCGCCCATCCGATACGCTCGCCCATCCGATACGCTCGCCCATCCGATACGCTCGCCCATCCGATGCGCTCGCCCCTCTGCCGTGCCCTATAAACAATGGTAGGGGCACGGCATCCAAAATGTTTCGGTATCAATGATAATGTAACAGCCGCCGTGCCCCGGCATCAGTTAAATGGGGGTCGGGCCATACAAATTACTGCAGATGAGTATTTTTACTGATTGACAGAAGAAAAATACTCATTCATAATGGAGTAGATGTTTTGTTCTGCCGAGCCGGAGTTAGTCCACATCAATGATAATGTAACAGCCGCCGTGCCCCGGCATCAGTTAAATGGGGGTCGGGCCATACAAATTACTGCAGATGAATATTTTTACTGATTGACAGAAGAAGAATACTCATTCATAATGGAGTAGATGTTTTGTTCTGCCGAGCAGTTAGTCCACAGTTGCTGGCTAACTGCCCCTAGACAGGAGTGATCGTGTAGTTTCAGTCTAAGATATAGTTCGACATTCTTCAGCAAGAGTTGAAAACGATGAGCAATCGAACACCACCAAACAATTCTAATGTTAAAGGCGCAATTATAGCGGCATTGATAACTGCTTTTGCTTCATTTGCCGCTGTTTTTTTAATTTTTTACTTAAACAATGGGACCTCAAATGCGACAAAGGTAAATACAGACCCATCAGAGGAAATATCTCAACTACGTGAGGAACTTGAAGAGGTAAAAAGGCAACAGAAATTAAATATTAGGGAGAAGATTTTTAAAAATAAAAATAAAAACAATGGAGATGATGGTGTGTATATTAAAATAAGCTATCCAGAAGTCTATGGAATGAGTGATGCTGAGAAGCAACGCAAAATAAACTATCATATAAGATGATCTGCTTTTGCCTTTGAAGAAGGGCAAAATATTGAAGAAGACTATGACTCTGGCTCTGTTGAATCCGCCTATGAAGTCAAAGAGAATAACGACGAATATATAAGTATATTGTTCCGTTATTCTCTTTACTTAGGTGGAGGAGCGTCGGTGCATTACGGACAAAGTTCAGTGAATATTAATATTGCTTCAGGAGAACCATTTCAGCTCAAAGATTTGATTTATTTAGACATGGATATAAAGATGAATTATCTAAGCTAATTAAAGAATCTTTTAGATATAGGAATGTTTGTGGGGGAGAAACGTAACGTGGGGTTTGTTTGGTGTTAATGGAAATGAAGACTTTACAATCAGCAGGGTTAATATTGAAATTCACTACGATCGTGGTGAGGCACTTGCGGAGGCTTGTGGTGCTGTAACTGTAATTATTCCGTTAAGGAAATTAGAACACTTAATTAATCCGAATGGACCATTAGGTTATTTGTCTTATGGGGGCTTGTGGTAGTGTAACTGCAATTATTCCGTTAAGGAAATTAGAACACTTAATTAATCCGAATGGACCATTAGGTTATTTGTCTTATTAAGTTATTGAGTTGCTGTGAATAACATAGTATTCCAGTAAAGTTTTAGGGTGCATCCCATATTTGCAAATCTAGCTGTAGGGGCGAAGCATGAGGGCGATCAAATCACACCAAAGAGCGAAAGATTTACTTCCCTCATGCTTCGCTCTGACCGCCAAACCAGGATGCCTTCGATACATACCTTAACAAATAAGGCAGGCAAGATGCCTGCCCTACGGGATTCTATTCTACACCTTCAATCCGATCTTCCACCTCCTGATACAACTCCCGCAACCGATCCAAATTACTCTCCGATGTCTCCCAATAACCCCGTCCGTTCACCTCCAACAAAGTCGTGATCATCTTGCGGAAGGAATGGGGATTCATATTCATCAAACGCTGACGCATTGCTTCATCTTCAATGAAGGTACTATTCACGTCCTCGTACACCCAGTTATCTACCGCACCTGCTGTCGCACTCCATCCCATTGTATTCACCAAACGCTTCGACAGTTCCCGCACTCCTTCATATCCGTGTGACATCATCCCTTCGTACCATTTCGGATTTAACAACTTCGTCCGCGCATCTAAACGCACCGTTTCTGATAATGTCCGCACTTGCGCGTTCGCTGTGGTCGTATCCGCTATGTATGATGCCGGTTGCTTGCCATCCCCCCGCAAACTCGCGATCGTCTTGGTCGGATCGCTATCGAAGTAATGAGATACATCCGTCAGGGAGATCTCCGAAGAATCCAAATTTTGGAAGGTTACTTCCGCTGTCTTCAGCGCTGACTCGAAGATCCGCCGATCTTCTGCCATCATACCGGGATTATCCGAATCGAAGGCAAAGGATTTCCGTTTCAGATACATTTCCTGCAACTCCGACTCCTCTTCCCAGGTGCTGTTCTCTACCGCTAAGTTCACGTTCGCCGCATAGGAACCCGAGGCATTGGAGAACACTCGCGTCGCCGCCTGGCGCAGGTGAATGCCCATTTCTTCTGCTTGCTGCAAGGCATGTTTGCGGACAAAATTATGGGTTATGGGTTCTTCCGCTTCTGCTGCCATCTTCACTGCTTTGTCTAGCAGGTTCATCTGATTGATGAATAGGTCCCGGAACACCCCAGAACAGTTGATCACTACATCAATGCGCGGACGCCCTAACTCTTCTAAGGGGATCAGTTCCAGTTTGTTCACCCGCCCTAAAGCATCCGGTACCGGTTTCACCCCTACCATCCACATCACTTGGGCGAGGGACTCTCCGTAGGTTTTGATGTTGTCTGTCCCCCACAGGACTACCGCGATCGTCTCTGGATAGGCCCCGCCATTTTCCTGCCGTTGCAGCCCTAACAGGCGATCGACCACAATCTTAGCGGACTTAACTGCTGCTAAAGTGGGGATAGATTGGGGGTCCAGGGCGTGGATATTCTTACCCGTAGGCAAAACATCTGGGTTGCGGATGGGGTCGCCCCCGGGACCGGGCAAGATATATTCCCCTTCCAAGGCCCGCAACAGGGACCCCAGTTCTAAATCTGCACAAACCTGTTGCAGGCAGAATTCCAGATAGTTAAATAGAGGTTTAATGGGTTCCGGGTCAACTTTAGGATAACCCGCATCATTCAATGCTGCGATCCAAGGGTTCTTCTTGCCGATATTCAAGAAGTTGAGTTGGGAAACCTTCGAGACCCGTCCCTCCGCGTCCGTCCGTTCCTTCACCAAGGCCACCACAGCGGCGCGAGTTGCTTCTGTAATGTTTTGCAGCAACTCCACATCCTCTAAAATGCCCTTGTCATTGTTTCGATAGATTTCATCCAGGTTCCGCCCGATCGACTCCGCAATAATCCGGGGCAAACTCTTGATTCCTTCTTCCTCTCGGTCTAAACTAGCAATGTTCACCAAGGTCGCGATCGCCTCTTGGGCAGTCGGGGGTTTGCCAATTACGTGCAACCCGCAAGGTAACAGACGGGACTCGATCTCCATCAACTTGCCATAGACCTTACCCACCAAGGTATCCCGTTCTTCGGGACTCATCTCCTTGGCATCTTTCTCGGGCAAAGCGATATCATTCTCCAGATTCACCAACCGACATTTATCCATAATCGTATTGACGATCGGGGTACCGCGTCCGGTATCCTTGAGAGTTTGATAGGACCCGATCAACTCGGACAATTCCTGCAACCCCTTGTACAACCCCGCATTTTCCGCCGGGGGGGTTAAATAGGAAATGGTTTCCGCATAACTGCGGCGCTTAGCAATAGTTGCCTCCGAAGGATTATTAGCCGCATAGTAATAGAGATTGGGAATGCTACCAATCAGATTATCCGGGTAACAATCCCCGGACATGCCCATCTGCTTGCCGGGCATGAACTCCAGGGAACCGTGAGTGCCGAAATGCAACACCGCATCCGCTTGCCAGAGATGTTCCAAATAGCTGTAATAAGCAGCAAACCCGTGATGGGGACTGGCAGAACGGGAGAACAGCAAGCGCATCGGGTCTCCTTCATAACCAAAAGTCGGTTGCACCCCAATAAACAGGTTGCCGAAATGCTTGCCGTAGATCAGCAAGTTCTGGCCATCGCTGTTCAGATGTCCCGGAGGCGGACCCCAGTTTTCCAGCAACCGTTCCGAGTAGGGCGTCAGTTTCTCGTACTCTTCCACCGACATCCGGTAAGCAATATTCAGTTCTGGAGTGGCATACTGGGCCTGGGCGTCGTGAATGACTTCCTGCATGAGGGCCTCAGCAGACTCCGGCAACTCGGGAATATCGTAACCATTACCCTGGAGTGCCTTCATCGCTTCATAGATGCTGCCAAATACGTCCAGGTAAGCAGCAGTGCCCACGTTCCCCTTATCCGGCGGGAAGCTGAACACCGTGATGGCAATGCGTTTCTGTAACTTCGGTTTCCGGCGCAGGGTCGCCCACTTCACCGCCCGTTTCGCCACTGCTTCGATCCGGTCCTGGAGGGCGATCGCCTTCCCAGTGTAGCTATCCCGTCCCGACATGATTATCGGTTCGATCGCCCCATCCAGTTCGGGAATGGCAATTTGCAGGGCCACTTGAATGGGATGGAGTCCCAAATCGCTATCTTCCCATTCTTCCGTAGTTTGGAACACCAGGGGCAGGGCTACCATGTAAGGGCGGTTCAGATGCTTGAGAGATTCGATGGCCTTGGGATGGTCTTGTCGGGCCGGGCCTCCCACCAAAGCGAACCCAGTCAGGGAGACCACTGCATCTACCAAGGGAACGGCACTCTTACCCAACTTATCCCAGAAATAGGCATTCACGGGCTTAGAAAAATCCAAACCCCCGGCAAATACCGGAATTACCCGGGCTCCCAGGGCTTCCAATTCCTGTACCATAGCCACATAATGGGCATCATCTCCCGTGACCAAGTGAGTCCGTTGCAGCACCAAACCCACGCAGGGGGCCAGAGGGTCTTTCAGATCCTCGGAGATATCATCCCGGTCGTTGTACCAGGTGAGATATGCCTTGACATCCTCAAACATCTGGGGGGCCAGAGGATGCCAAACTCCCATATCCGGATAGACCACTGGCGGGGCGAAGGTCAACTGCTGCCGTTCTTTGAGAACGTAGTTATTCGCCAACATCAGCAGGAAGTTTTCCAGATTCTCCGCCGAACCCCCCAACCAGTATTGGAAGGAAAGCATGAAGTTGCGGGCATCCTGGGCCCGGTCCATGGGCATGTACTTGAGGATTTTCGGTAGGGTTTGCACCACCTTCAGCATCGAGTCCTGGAACGACGAACCCGACTTTTCCTTCCGCTTGCGCATGAACCGGGCGATCGCGCTTTTACTTTGCCCCAGGTTCTCCATGGAGAAACTGCCCATTTTATTCAGGCGCATCACCTCCGGCATGGAGGGGAAGACGATCGCCACATCCAGGTTATCCCGGTGGGGTTCTACCGCCGCCACCACCTTTTGGGCCAAATCTTCAATGAAAATCAGGGAAGCAATGAATATATTGGCATTAGCGACATCTGCTTGAAAAGCTGCGTAATTTTCCGGGTCGCGGAGTTCCTCGATCAGATAACCGCTCAGATTCACCGCCAGATTGGGGTTATGCTCGTTAATAGAGTTAACTGCTGCCGACAGAGCACTTTGGTACTGGGACTCTAGCACCACATATACCACCGAGATCGACTTGCGCCCCCCGAGGCGATCGGGGGCGATGTTGCGAATTGTGGACTTGACAGTTGTAAACATGATCCTTATGATTGCGCGTTTTCTTCAACCGGTCCCCTAAAAGACTGAATCCTTTAAGGGGCCTAAGAGTTCTTTTAACAGAAAAAGCCTATCAATGAGTATTTTTGCCGCGTTATTACACATTTTGTAAAGAAACTTGTCACAATTCTTTACATTTATTTACAAATCCGCGAGTATTTAATCTAGTTGATTGAAAAATTTATATAACCTAAGTTGCGACCTATTTAAAAAAATCTGAATTACCCACTTAGACTTTACAGATATTTTGAGGGTTTTTGTAGCTCTAGATACAAAATTATATTTTTATTGTGCCACGCGGCGGGTTGGCTGTTTAGAGATTATAATGTACTAAAATAACAGTTAATTGCTGGTTCTGTAGATTATGGAAGCTC
>JACOMV010000247.1:0-6655 GCA_014324065.1 Hormoscilla sp. SP12CHS1
ATGATTATCGAGTTTATTGGCTAATGAAACCAATTAGGCTTTCACTGGTGTCAGTTTGTACCTAAACGAGTCGCACACGTCGCGGGTTATCAAATGGCTAAAACCATGAGCCTGGGTCGAGCGAGACCAAGCGCATCCTCTCCGGGAGAGGAGAGCAGACCCCACTGTGGCTCTGTGAAAGGGTTTGATGCCATTTTACATTTTTTCTCAAAGTACCGGTATTACCTCGCGAGCAAAACTTGCCCAGCGGACAAACTCAAATGGTCCGGCGATCGAACCCCACAGCCGTTCGTTTGTTTCCGGGTCGCGCCCCCTGTCCAGACTGATAAGTTTCTGTTCGTAAACTTCAAATTCACTGTCGAGATAGCTAGTTTTACCTTCGCGAACCACGATGCAAGCTTTTCCTGGTTCTACCTGGGCTTTGAAACTGTGACCTGTCCATTCTACCAAGAAGTTACAGCCCGGGAGTTTCTCTAGTTGGTCGGCGGTTAGGGCTGACAGGCGACCGCGATCGCGGCAAGCCCCGTAAAACTTCTCTTCCTCTTTAATCTTATAGTTTTCCAGTTCAATGCTTTCTCCCGTATTGACAAATTTCAACACTCGGGTCCGATAGGGTTGTTTGAGCATGATATCATAGGCTTGTTCTAGATACAAACTCACTCCGTCTAACAATTCTAAGGGCAAAGGACGCATGCAAACGCGAATGTGGGCAAACAATGGAGGATTTTCAAAGGTTTGCTCTTGGTTGCTGAAGTCGGCTGCCATCCAGCGAGCTAAGGTGGTAATATCGGTAGAATGAGTCATGTCAGTTGTGAATTGTAAATTGTCAGTTGTAAATTATGAATGATATTGAACGCATGCAGCTTTCTTTGACGGGGCTTTCCGTTGGAGATGCATTTTGGGAAACGCTTTCTCGGCTTTCGTCGCTTTTATGGAGACTAGAACTCCGCGAGGCTCCTCTACCGCCTGGGCATTATGTGGTATGGAATCGCTGCTAGCATCCGGTTTGCAAGTAAAATCCTGCTTGCTTAAATCTTTCAATTTCCTTTCGATAACACTTAACTCTTTTTTAATTTTTTTCTCTAAATTATTCAGATCCGCTTCTCGACGTTTTTGGCTTTCAACAACTAACCATCTTTGTTCTATGCCTCCATAATTTTGCTTAACTTCTGCATAACTATATCCCACGGCTGCTAAAGTCTTTGTATCCATCTCTCTGACTAGCTTTTGGGCTACTTTTACTGTCAGTGGTACTCTCGTCAGCCACTCAATATTACCCTAAGTATTGTAAATTGTCTTGCGTGTATAATGCTGCTGCATCGATGTCTCTGGAGAGCGCTACTCACACTATTCCAGAGACATCGAAAGCTACCATCAAACCTGAAAACTCAAATTTTTTTTTTTTGAATTCTTTTATTGTTTCAGCAAACTGACGCAAGCTCTGATTGATTTCCATCTCCCATTTTCATCCATAAGGGAATATCGCCATCTCCTGAACAAATCAACTCCATTGTAAATTGTTTCAAATCAGGTCTCTCGAGTATCCATGAGTTATCTTTATTGGTCTCGGCTCGACAACTTCATCGTCTGACAATTTATACTCGTCCACACACCACACCGCAGGTTTGTGTTGTACATAAGTTCGCCACTGTTGATAACTTGGCTCTAAACTTTCTGTAAACCACCCTATCTCAACAGCAGAGTTTTTCCACATTGTCCTCGAAAATGTGCCAGAATGTGAAACCTATCGCGGTATAGAACAGGCTGCTAATATTCCTTTTGCTACAGATACCGAGCAGGTGGCGATGTTACTCGGTTCCGGTATGAGGGTTTCTGCTCAAGATACCGTTCCTTTCGCCCTCTGGTGTGCCGCCCAAGATTATCTAGCAGCTTTGTGGACAACTGCGATCGGTCTGGGGGACATGAATATGAATTGCGCGATCGTGGGTGGGATAGTTGCCCTCTCGGCAGGTTCAGTGCCCACTGCTTGGATCGAAGCGCGGGAACCTTTGCCAGATGATTTTAATTTTTCAGTCCCTGGAGGCTAAATAAGAGAAATTGAGTTACTTGGTCATCTAGGAAATTGTCGTCGCTGACGAGAATCAAACTTTTGCTGCCATCTGGCAAGCGCGGTCCCAGGGTCATGCCTTCTAGGTTATCTAAGGTGATGCCCAGAGTATTTAAGTCTAGCAGCAGTTGTTTGCGGATGGGGTTAAGTCCTGTCAGATCGCCTTTGAGACTGGTAACGCCAGAAATATCACTTGCTGCACCAGTAGCTACCTGAAATATTTTGGCACTGAAACCTAAAAAGCCAAAGGAACGCTCTAAGCTGAGAAAATGACCGCCTCGCGAAGTTGCTACGATCTCAGCTAACCCATGAAATAATGCTCCTGGAGGTGGGGGGTCTAATAGATAGAAATGTTCGGAAAGCACTTGGGGTCGTCCATAGCCAACCAAATAATGCAGCCAACGGCTTTTGGCATTCACCATCCCGACAGCATCTGGATCCCGGTCTTGTGCTAATGCTGACTCTGTGGCGACAAACAGGCGCAATGGTTCTCCTGCACTGGGGACTGTCCCAGTGGGATTTATGGTTAAGGCTTCAAAGCCGCGATTCTCTTGGACCCCTTGCTGTTGCTTGTCTCCCACGCCATCGGGGATATAGCGCTTTGGAATTGGCAAACGCCTTTGCCAACGCCCAGTTTGTATGTCAAATTCTTCTACAGCAGGAGCAATATCAGTGCCAGCAATGCCTTCTGTGGAGATAAATATGGTTTTATCTGGAGTGATGGAGATTCCTTCTGGATCGATCGCGCCCCAGGGATAGTAATTCCCATCCGGACCGATCAGAAAAGTGACCTTTTCGATACCGACATCCGGTTTTTCCGGATCCAGCCTCAGGGTGTAAAACCGGGCTGGGGCTCCTTCGCTGCGATCGTCCGATAATGCGTAGATGCGATCTAACCTGCGATCGTAGGCGATCGCAGATATTCCGCTAACGGGAGTATCTGCAAAAGTCGTCTTGGGCAATTCATAGGATCCCAGGAATTCCAGGGATATGCCTAAAAATATCCGCTCTTCCGCACTCACCTGGGGCAATTCACATCTGGGAAGCAGACTCGACAGCCCGATCGCAATCGCCAATAGCCAGAGCAAATATTTACCCTTACCACTCATCACCCGTTCCTTCCTCAACATTGCACATTTTGAATACGATACACTTTTTGCACCAGCAAAACGCTACTGAAAGTTGCTTATAGTCTAGCGCTAGCTAGCATAAATAACCACCCAGTCTGATAATAATTGCCTCAGAAGGAGCAAAAGCCGCCTTGCAACAGTAGCAGACAACGCTCACCGCTCAGTTTCTCCATAGCCTCCTATAAACGGCTAGCCCTCAATGAGCATCCTTTGGGATTATTTATTTCCATGTTTGACCTAGAGCAGACTTTGATTAAATCGCACCCTCGCTACCAGAAGCCTCTTACCGACGGGGCTATAGCCTCCTAATTATGGGATGAGAATTGAAAATTGCAAATTGAGAATTGCTTCATTTTCAATTCGCCTGCGCGTACGGCGTATACGCAATTAGCTATTTTCAATTTGCAATTTTCAATTGGTAATTTTCAATTTCCCAGTAAGAGTTTGAGCCTTTTTTTTGCCTAAGAAAATGTTTAAGTCCTGATAGTCGGAAACTACCCTGCTGCTTTCGTGGAAACTTGACAGGGGCGATGGGAATATCATACCACCCTGTCAATGAGACAGGATGCTTTGATTTTAAGGCGATCTCCCGACCTAATCCACCAGTGAGAACCCGGAAGCTAACAGGACTGGCGTCATCGTCTTCACCAATTTATCCCACCATTACCTGACCTGCAAGTAATCAGGGACACAAAAGCTAGAAATCTTTCAGGCTGCTAATAGCTGCTGCCCCATTATCCCTTGATAGTACCGGCGCAACTGCCTAGTTGCCGCATCCCAACTCCAGCGTTCTGCTTCGGCCCGGGCATTGCGCCCCAGGGTTTCTCGTTGTTCCCCATTTTCTAGGAGACGCACTGTGGCGGAGATCGCCCCTTGTGCGTCCGTTGGATCGAATAGATAACTATTCACTCCATCGGTGACAATATCGATTATCCCACCAGTACCGGCGGCCACCACGGGACACCCAGCGGCCATTGCTTCTAATAGCACTAATCCTAAGGTTTCCGTGCGGGAGGGAAAGATAAAGGCGTCTGCTGAGGCAAAGGCTGAGGCCAGTTTCACACCGTGGAGATAACCGACGAAATGAGTGGGCGTATCGGCAAAATGGGCTTCCAGGGCCAGGCGATGGGGGCCATCTCCGACTAATGCTAGTCTGGCCTGAGGAATTGCTTCTAAGACTGGTTTGATCCGATCGATTTCTTTTTCCGCACCCAGACGTCCCACATATAGTAGCAAGGGACTTTCAGGATGTCCTTGGCTGAGGCGCGATCGCATTTCCTTTGATGCCAGTTCCGGATCGAACAATTCTGTATCCACGCCCCGCTGCCATAGATCTACTCGTTCTATCCCGTGCGATCGCAGTTCTGATACCATTGCCGTTGAGGTACATAAATTCAGGTCAGCTTGATTATGGGCCCCTTTGAGCATTTCCCAGAGCGCATGTTCTAGCATTCCTAAACCATAATGCTGTAAATATTTTGGTAGATGGGTATGGTAGGATGCTACCAGGGGAATATTCAGGGTCTTAGCATAATATATTCCGCCTAATCCCAATATTGCTGGGTTGGCTACATGCACGATATCCGGCTGAAACTTCTCCAGGACTTCGCCAATTTCTGGGCGCGGAAACGCCATTTTTAACTCCGGATACCAGGGTAGGGGCCTCCAGGATAATCCATGAACTTGGGCCCCTTTGTATTCCGTCAGCCCTCCTTCGGGACAGAATATCAGTACCCGATCGCCGTTACGTTGTAAGTGGTCTACTGTATGACGCAGGCGCGTCACTATGCCGTCTACTTTGGGCAGAAATGTTTCAGTAAAAAGAGCGATGCGCATAATTGGTTATAGGTCATTTTCTATCGTGTCCAGAGACGCCCACCCATGTCGTGCGCGGGAGCGACACGACATGGTGGGCGCTCACGGTCCGCGGACGGCCCGAAAAATCGGACACGAGTTGGTCATTTGTCAGTTACCCAGGACAAATGACCAAATACACAAATACAAGGACTAGCCTTTCCAAAGCACTTTCGGCATAATTTGGTCCTTGTCAACCCGATATTTGTACTTGGTGGCGAAGTTAAGCAGGGAGTCTAGCAGGGAATCTGAGAGTTTATGAGGCTCTAAACCGAGATCGATTAGTTTGGTATTTTTGGCATTGAAGTAATGTTCTTCTAGCTCAACTCTGGGGTTTTCCAGGCGATCGATCTGTACCTTGAGTCCTATCGCTGCACCTGCTTCCTTCACCTTCTCTGCTAGGGAGCCGACGCTAAACATTTCTGTGAATTGGTTGAATACTCGGAATTCTCCGGCGTCGGCGGGGTTGGAGATCGCCAATTCTAGGCACCTTACCGTATCTCGAATATCCAAAAAGCCGCGAGTCTGACCGCCTTTGCCGTAAACAGTCAAGGGATGACCGATCGCTGCTTGGATGCAAAAGCGATTTAGGGCGGTTCCAAATACGCCGTCGTAGTCCAGGCGGTTGATCAGTAACTCATCCACTTCATCATTATCCGAATCTGGGTCCTTTTTAATTTCATCTGTCAGGACGCCGTAAACAACCCCCTGATTCAGGTCTGTGGCCCGCAAACCCCAAATCTTGCAGGCAAAGTGGATATTGTGGCTATCGTGGACTTTGCTCAAATGATAAAAGCTTCCTGGTTGCTTGGGATAGGGCAAGGTATCCTTACGCCCATTGTGCTCGATCGTGATGTAGCCTTCTTCAATGTCGATATTCGGCGTGCCGTATTCTCCCATTGTCCCCAGCTTCACCAGGTGGCAGTCGGGGAAATCTTCTTTCATGGCATACAGTATGTTCAGCGTCCCCACCACATTATTCACCTGAGTCAGGACGGCGTGTTCCCGATCGATCATTGAGAAGGGGGCCGAACGCTGTTCGCCAAAATGGACGATCGCCCCTGGTTTAAACTGCCCCAATGTCTTGCTGAGAAAAGCGTAATTGTTGATGTCGCCGATGTAGAGCACGATCGTTTTGCCAGTCTTCTGCCGCCAGCGCTGGATGCGTTGCTGGATGGGCGCGATCGGGGTCAGGGTTTCCACCTGCAGTTCGTTATCCCAGTGACGCCGGACCAGACTATCTAGGATACCAACTTCGTAACCCTGCTTGGATAGATACAGTGCCGTTGCCCAACCGCAGTAACCATCGCCACCAATAACCAGAACTTTCATATCGATCAATTAATGTTGCTTGCCAATCTTCGGTCAATTTAGCAGGTTCGGGTCACCTTTGGGAAAACTTGCTTTTCCTTTTATAGCATAAATGCCTATAAAATTTAGCTTCACTCGTTCCCTGGCTCCCGCCTGGGAACGGCAACTGCTTCAGTAGGACCGGCGTCCTTTTGGGTCTGCTTTCTACCGGTGAAGCTCCCGGGGTATTGTAGGGGCCTAAAAGCATCAACAATGATATCGAGGAACGAATTCACCTCCAGTGTGCTGTCTC
>JACOMV010000247.1:6783-10465 GCA_014324065.1 Hormoscilla sp. SP12CHS1
CGGATGCGGTGAAAGTCGCAAGTCCGGTTCCGAATGGGAGGGTTGGGAAGTGATTCCCAGCTCGACCCCTAACAGTGGGGTGATCAGCGGCACCCCTACTACTGTTGGCAGTTTCGACGTGACGGTAACGGTATTAGATACGACGGGACATTCCGTAAAAGATAAATTTGAGTTGAGATTCAGGTATCGCATCGCAACATCATCGAAGGCAGCGAGGTACAGGAAAACCTCTCTGGCACTGGGTTCAAAGATATGATCTTCGGGTATGGTGGCAACGATACTCTCAAAGGGTGGGACGAAGACGATACCCTTGACGGGGGTGCAGGTGAGGATGCCCTTGACGGGGGAAACGGAGACGATACCCTTGACGGGGGTGCAGGTGAGGATGCCCTTGACGGGGGAAACGGAGACGATACCCTCTACGGGGGTGCGGGTGAAGATATCCTCTACGGGGGTGCGGGTGAAGATATCCTCTACGGGGGTGCGGATAAAGACTACCTCTACGGGGGTACAGGTACAGGTGAGGATACCCTCTACGGGGGTGCGGGTGAGGATTTACTCTTCGGGTATGACGAAGACGATACCCTCTACGGGGGTATGGGTAATGATAATCTTCAGGGAGATGTGGGTGATGATACCCTCTACGGGGGTCCGGGTAATGATCATCTCAATGGGGGAACCGGAGATGACATCATCGACGGAGGAGACGGAGAAAATATCATCGACGGTGGAGAGGGTGCGGATATTTTTGTCTTGTCTCCAAAGGGACTGGTCGGCATCTCCGATTATATCGTCGATTTTAAGGATGGCACGGACAAAATCCAGTTAGGAGGTGGTTTAAGTCTTGCCGATTTAACCATTTATGGTTTTGGGCATACTTACATTAAGGTCACGGCTTCTGGGGAAGAGTTGGGAATGTTGAACGATGTTGTTCCTTCGCTTATCAGTGATTCCGATTTTATTTAGTTAGTTAGTTACGGTCACGGCGTTGCGGCGATCATCGGGGTCAGGGTGTCCACCTGCATCGTCATCCCAGTGACGTCGGACCAGACTATCTAGAGGATCTGAGCTTCATGTGTTAAGATTTTGTCAGAGGATAAATATTTATCTTGATTGCTGGGTCGTGGGAGGCGGAGTGCGGTAATCCTTTTCTGCAATGGGTCATGGATACATTGCGCTGGGTTGTTCTTGTTGTGCTGCGGCCCGAAAAATTATCCAGTCGTCTGGATGCACCGGTTCGTACAGCCATGGAAATTGGGGAATTGATTTTTTGGGAACTCCCATACAGAAAATATTGAGCGCGAAAACAAAGATTGCTCCTACCGCTGGCAGCGGTATTATACTTATAATGAGAACAGCCATATAGCGTTTTTAAATCTGGTGAGGTATAGCATAATGATGCTACCACGCTTTGGTGCCAATAACGCTGCGCTGGGAGCGCAGCCATAGAATGTCAACACGACTGTACCTCACGCGAGCGTAAAATCCGCTCCGGAACCCAGTCAACACTACGCTCGCTCGTCATGAGCGAGCACAGCTAACTGCTCTAAACTATTGTCGCGGGTTATCAAATGGCAGCAAACCAGCGACCTAGCGAGCGAGACCAGGGAGACCCCACAGTGGCTCTGTGAAAGGGTTTGATGCCGCGTTACCTGGCGGAGCCAGGTAACGCTTACGCCTATTTTTTCTTCTTCGTCCCGATAAGCAGTCACTTTTGTGAAGTAGTAATGGCGCTCGACTATCCCAATATTGACATCACCCAGTATATTGAGCACTCGCTGCTGCATCCTACCGCCACCCCCCAACAAGTAGCCCAGTGGTGTGAAGAAGCAGAGCAAATGAATTTTATCACAGTCTGTGTAGCTCCTGCCTATGTGCGTCAAGCTGCCGATATCCTCCACGGTAAAGCACCCAAAGTCTGTACTGTGATTGGCTTTCCCGCTGGCGCTACTACCGCAGCAGTCAAGCTATACGAAGCTATGGAGGCTGTAGAACATGGGGCAGTTGAGCTAGATGTCATGCTCAACCTAGGATTGTTGAAAGCCGGGAAAACTGAAGCAGTCCAGCGGGAAATTGCCCAAATCTGTGAGGAAACTGGTCAAACTGTCAAGGCTATTTTGGAAACAACTTTGCTGACAGACGCGGAAAAACGACTGGCAGCGGAAATTTGTTTAGATGCTGGCGTGGCTTTCTTGAAAACCTGCACTGGCTGGAATAAAGGGGCCACAGTGGCAGATGTGCGACTTCTCCAGCAATTAACTAAAGAACAAGTAGGGATTAAAGCATCGGGGAGTATTCGGAATCTAGAGCAAGCCTATAACCTAATTATGGCCGGTGCTACCCGATTGGGAACCTCACGCGGTCCTGATTTGCTGACTGAGTACAAACTCGCTTCAGAGGCTGATGACTAATGGTAATGCACGATTAACAATGAACCATTAGCAATAATTAACATGAGTCGTACTTACAAAGCAACTGGAATTAATCTCAAAGGGATGCCCCTGGGAGAGTATGACCGGCTGTTAACGATTTTAACCCCTGAGTTTGGTGTAATTCGGGCCGTGGCACCGGGGGCCCGGAAGCATAAATCTCAATTCGCTGGCCGGAGTGGGTTATTTGTGGTCAATCAGCTGCTGATTGCTCAGGGACGTGACCTCGATAAAATTACTCAAGCCCAAACGCTGGAATCCTATCCAGGTTTGTCTGCAAATCTGACTAAGTTGACCGCTAGTCAATACTTGGCAGAACTGGTGCTGCTTCAAGCTTTGAGTGGCCAGCCCCAAGAGGAACTTTATGAGTTACTCAGCGAACATCTCCGACGCTTGGAGAATGCACCACTACATACTGTCATCGCCCACTTAACCCAGGCGGTCTTTCACCTACTGGCGATCGCAGGTATCGGTCCCCAAGTGCAGTTGTGCTGCATTACCCAACAGCCCCTCACCCCAGATTTTACTAACCCTAACTGGTACGTTGGCTTTAACGTGCTAGCGGGTGGCACTGTTATGGCATCAGCGATCGGCCCGCAGACGGTCCGAAAAATCGCCGATCGGCTTCCTGCTGCCAGACCACTCCCGCAGGCGATCGGCCTGCGGACAGTCCGTAAAATCGGCCTGCGGACAGTCCGTAAAATCGCACAGAGGACCGAGGAGGAAGGGGCTCAAGAGTCGGCTAAGTTAGAGTATGATAACCAAAGTGGCCAAAAAATGTCAAGCCAAAGGGCGCTACATGCGCGCATCAATGCCACCGAATTAGCCTTGCTCCAGCAGCTAGCTGCTCCGGAATTGCCTAAGCAAAAGATAGTAACCAGCAATATATGGCGCAGGTTAGAACAAATTCTGCGCCAGTATGCCGAATATCATTTTGATCGACAGATCCGCGCTGCGGCCTTAATAGATACTTGTTTTCCAATATCGCCTACTATATAGCGTTTGTGATAATGCCTAATTATGGGACCGAAGAACGATTGACACCTCTAGATAGTCGTACGAACCTTTAACGTCTCCAAGAAAAGTGTCATCGATTGGGAAGACCGTCTCGGGGAGCTCAAACCAGTTTTGATGCTCTATGCCTTGCTCCATCAGTTTATAGGATTGATTATTGAAGGAGATGAACTCTATTGCATTGGTGGAGAAAAATGAGCCGCCTGCCCTGAGTCAAGGGTGGACGATTGTTCTGATGG
>JACOMV010000248.1 GCA_014324065.1 Hormoscilla sp. SP12CHS1
AGCCGTTTCGCTGGACTTATATCGGTAAGCCGTTGCTCATCTGAGTTATCGGAGTTATTTGCGGCGTTGCGTACTAGTTACCTGGGACATGATATCTCTGAAGAAGGAAGATCACGCTCTGGTTAAGCGTCCTCAATGCCCTGAATGTGGAGAACCTCAATATAAATCCGACAGCCGACCCGTACCGATGGTGCTAGAAAGCCGCAAGAAAGTTTTCACTGCTGACGGCGGACACCGGACTTCTTCCCCCGAAGAAACTATGAAGAAATACGAACACCACATTAGCACCCTACTGGGAGCAGTCAGGGAAATCAAGCCCCAGATTAATTTGAAGGGAAATCCTTTGACACCTATTTATGTGGCAGGGCATAACTTTGCGACAATGTTCGATAGTTTATACTTTTTGCGGGAAAATTTGCGGGGTCGTAGTGGTGGGAAAGGCAAGAGTGATGCCCAAGCAAAAGCTAGCGCCCTCTGCGAGGCTATCGAACGATATTCGGGCGTATTTCAGGGCTATGAACCCCGGTAGCGCGGCACATACAAGGAAATGGGCGCTCGGGCAATTCACCCCAATGCTTGCATGCATTTTAGCGAGGAGCAATACAGAACTCGCGCCGAATGGAATGCGAGCTGTCCCAGTGCTTTTCAAAAGGTGACAGAACCCTTTGATGAGGAACGAGAAATTGAATGGACGCCAGTTTGGTCTTTAACCCATCAAGACTGGAAGTTCTTGCCCATGGCCTATTGCTATTACGGCTATGAAATGTCAGAATTCAATTATTGTATGGCTGACTCCAATGGCTGTGCGGCGGGCAATAGTAAAGAGGAGGCAATCCTGCAAGGTTTTATGGAGTTGGCAGAACGAGATAGCGTCTCCATCTGGTGGTATAATCGGCTGAAACGACCAGGGGTGGATTTAGACAGTTTTGACGAGCCCTATTTTCGGGCCCTGAAGGAGTATTATCGCACTATCGATCGCTCTCTCTGGGTTCTGGACATCACCATCGATCTGAAGATCCCGGCTTTTGTAGCAATTTCCAGTCGCACGGATAATGGACCAGTAGATGATATTCTCTACGGCTTCGGTGCCCATTTCGACCCCAAAATCGCTATTATGCGGGCACTGACGGAAGTAAATCAGACCCTACCAGCGGTAAAGAGGGTTAAGCCAGATGGTACTACTGAATATTACTTCAAGGACCAGCTGGCTATAGACTGGTGGCAGCAGGCGAAATTGGCTTCCGAACCTTATCTGGTTCCAGATGAAAACAGTCCCGCAAAGCGGTCTTCTGATTATCCCCAACAAGCTGCTGGTGATTTGCGGGATGATGTCATGAATTGCGTGAAAATTGCCGAACAGTTGGGGATGGAAACTCTGGTTCTCGATCAGACACGTCCCGATCTGGGACTGAATGTGGTCAAGGCGATCGTACCGGAAATGCGCATCTTTTGGAAAAGATGGGGTTCCGGACGGCTTTATGACGTGCCAGTGAAATAGGGTTGGTTGCCTTCCCCTCGTCAGGAAAATGAACTTAACCCGTTTCCGATTTTCTTCTAGCTTAGGACTCTCCTATCGCCTGTCAGCGTAGGACGGGCGATAGGATGGATGGCCTGTCAGGACGTCGTCAAAACAAAGGGTGAATTATGCTGAATAAATATAAAATCCTGGATGCGGATAGCCATGTAACTGAGCCGTTCGAGATGTGGGAGGAGTACCTGGAGCCTGAGTTTAAAAGTCGCGCACCCTACAAAGAGCAAAATATAGAGTATTCTGACTCATCCCATCAGGTGATGCGCCTGAATCTTTTCGATCCTCCGACTAAGGATATGAAAATCGAGGGCGAGATAATTTATCACAACATATCCGATGCCGTTTGGGCCGAAGGGATTAAAGCAAAGATCCGGGACTATCAAAATTATGGCACCACTGGCACGGATCCCTCTTCTCACGTGCAGGCGATCGCCCGCATGGGGGTTGATGTCTGCTTCCTGTATCCGACTGTGGGACTCTGGCTGTTGGCGATCGACTCAATGGACCCCCAACTAGCTGGGGCCCTGACTCGCGCCTACAATAACTGGTTACGAGACTATTGCAGCTATAACCCCCAGGTGCTCCGAGGTGTGGGGGCGATTAATATGCACGATCCTTCAGAAATGGTGCCGGAATTGCAGCGGATCGCTTCCTGGGGCTGGAAAGCGGTGTTTTTGCGCCCCAACCCGGTTAAAGGACGACTGCTGTCTGACCCCGCCTATGAGCCATTTTGGACGGAGTGCGAACGCCTAGGGATAGGTGTCGGTCTTCATGAGGGCACTCATAGCCGGTTGCCGACGACGGGCTACCGGTTTAATAGCCGTTTTGCCATGCATGCCTGCTCTCATCCGATGGAACAGATGATGGCCCTGTTGGCCCTGATCGAAGGGGGAGTCTTAGAACGCCATCCCGGTCTCAAGGTGGCATTTCTGGAGTCTGGCTGCGGTTGGGTGCCTTACTGGCTCTGGCGGCTGGATGAGGCGGAGTATAAACATCTGGTCTGGGAGGTGCAGGATAATGTCAAGATGAAGCCTTCAGAATATTTCCGTCGCCAGTGCTTTGTCTCCATCGAACCCGATGAGCCTTATATCCCTGAGATTATCGACTACATTGGCTCGGATAACTCGATCTTGGGTTCTGACTATCCCCATATCGACCACGATGCTGAGATTATGAAGTCTGCTGTAGGACTTGAAGAGCGACTTGACCAGCAGACTGTGGAAAAGATCCTCTGGGATAACCCCAGTCGTTTTTGCGGTCTGACGTGAAATAACGACGGTGTTTTCTCTTTTCCTGGCTGCATCTTATACCATTTTGATATGATAGACTTGACGGTAGCACGGATTCTCAGGAGGCGGGAGCATCAGAAGACCGTTCCCAGGTAGAACCTGGGAATGAGAGGGCGGTGTGTCCTATGCATGTGCTTTTAGCGCTCCCAGGACGATAGTTTTTTTCTCTATCACAACAATAAAATGGGATTAGTTGGTAGCAGAAACTGTGGCCAGGGAATAAAGAATAATTATCTGAAATAATTGATAGTATAAATGCTGTTTGGGGGGAAGGCGATCGCCTCTATTTCGTAGTAAACACTTCAGTGTTTCACCGTGCCCGGTTCAGGGGCACGGTAGAGAATTGATAATTATCCCATTTTCAATTAAGTAGTGTTAGTGGTTCGTAGTAAACACTGAAGTGTTTCCCGGTGCCCGGTTCAGGGGCACGGTGGAGAATTGATAATTATCCCATTTTCAATTAACATAGTTAGTGGTTAGTGGTAAACTGACAAGCAAAAAATTATAGGAGAATAAAGAAATGCCAGATTTGTTGCTGGATTTCAAAAAGGACATCTCTGTGATAGAAGAAGGGGATGGGGTCGTGATGCGATCGCCCAACTCAAGCTTCAATTTGGGGCAGCTATCTCCGGGATTAGTAGCTGCTTTGAGACATCTGGCGGATGGTGGTGCCAGGGAGGATCGGCTAGCTGACATAGTGCAAGAGACTGCCGATGCTGCTGCCCTGCCTATGTTTTACTATTACCTACAGCAATTTATCAATATGGGCATCATCTGCTATACCGTGCGGGCAGATGGGTTACCCCTGGCAACTCTAGTTCCCTTCTCTACTGCTGGGCAGTTGGAGTTCCCCCATGTGGCACTAGACCAAAAGTATACTCTATCCCGCTTTGCCTATTGCCGTCACGAAAAGGGACGGGCGATCGTGGAAACTCCTTTATTCCCGGCCAAAATTATCTTAGCTGATTGGCGGCCCGGCTGGGGGAACTCGCCCAGCCTCAAGATTGTACTACTTTGACTAAAATACCGGGCATCTCAGCAGATACAGTCCGCAGCTTTTTCAGCCTGCTTTTGACTGCGAAAATGCTCGATGTTACTTCCGCAACCGAAAATGATACGATGACCCAATGGGAATTTCACGATCTGCTATTTCATTCTCGCAGTCGCATGGGCAGACATGATTATCCCTTGGGCAAAACTCATCCTTTTTTGGACAAAATTCCGCCCCTTCCCGCTGTTAAAGCGAAAATGTCCGATTTTTCTGGAACGGTGCGGGCGATCTATCTCTATAAACCCGATATCCCCAAGCTGAAAGCAGGGGATGTTCCTTTTACCTGGGTATTAGAAGAGAGAAAATCAATCAGGAATTATGGGGGAAATCCCATAACTGATAAACAGTTGGGAGAATTTCTTTATCGCTCAGCGAGAATGAGAGCACTTCGCCCCAGCATGACGATGATAGAATGTAGTAATCGTCCTTATCCCGGTGGGGGAGCCTGTTATGAATTGGAACTATATTTGGCAGTCAATACCTGCGATAATATTGACTCGGGTCTTTACCATTATTGTCCCCAAGACCATCAACTTTGTCACATTGCCGACAGAAATCGAAAGGTGGAGGCGCTCCTTAAAAATGCTCTGGGATCCAGCGGCGAAGATGAACTGCCACAGGTGTTAATTATCCTTGCTGCTCGCTTTCAAAGAGTTGCGTGGGATTATCAATCGATGGCCTACAGCATAATTTTAAAGCATGTCGGGGTTTTATACCAAACGATGTATCTGGTGGCAACGGCTATGGATCTGGCCCCTTGCGGACTGGGAGCAGGCAATGCTGATTTATTCGCAACTGCGGCGGGTACAGATTACTATGCAGAATCATCTGTGGGAGAATTTATGCTGGGTAGCAAGGGCAAGTAGCCGAGAAACCAGGTATATGGGAAGAAGGTTCCTCGTTGCTAGTTTCTAGCTAGCAACGTTTCTCAGAGGCTCTGCCTCCTGAAGTTGGGAGCGCATGCACCAGGGAACCTCAGAAAAATCGGAGGCAAAAGACTATGGCTGAATTGACTGAGTATATAAGTTAGCTTGCACTTACAGTAAAAGATGAGATGACTAAGTTCGTTTTCGTGACAGGCGGGGTAGTGTCCAGCATAGGTAAAGGCATAGTGGCAGCAAGTTTGGGAAGGCTGCTGAAGTCTCGGGACTACTCGGTATCGATCCTGAAGTTGGATCCATATATTAACGTCGATCCAGGTACGATGAGTCCTTTCCAGCACGGAGAGGTATTCGTGACAGAGGATGGTGCGGAAACAGATTTGGATCTGGGGCATTACGAACGTTTCACGGATACCTCAATGTCGCGCCTGAATAGCGTCACCCAAGGATCGATATATCAGGCGGTGCTGAATAAGGAACGGCGGGGAGACTATCAGGGGGGGACGGTTCAGGTGATTCCCCATATCACAAATGAGATCGAGGAACGGATTCATCGAGTGGCCAAAAATGCCAATCCAGATGTGTTGATTACAGAAATAGGCGGCACGGTGGGAGATATCGAGGGAGAGCCATTTTTGGAAGCGATCCGCCGGTTCCGGAAGGAGGTGGGGCGTAAAAATGTCATATATATGCACGTGACGCTGGTGCCGTGGCTGAAGGCGGCGGGGGAAATGAAAACGAAACCGACTCAGCATTCGGTCAAAGAATTGCGGTCGATCGGGATACAACCGGATATATTGGTGTGCCGCAGCGAGCGGCCGTTGTCAGGGGCACTAAAAGATAAACTCTCAGAATTCTGCGACGTGTCAGTGGAATGCGTGATCGCGGCCTGCGATGCCAACAGTATCTATGAAGTGCCGCTGATGCTGGAGAAGGAAGGACTGGCGACGCAAACCCTGGAGTTGTTAAAATTAGAGCCCAGAAAACCGGATCTGACTCACTGGCAAACCCTGGTAGACCGGCTGTATAGTCCCACCCAAAGTATAGAGATTGCAATTGTGGGCAAATATGTCAGTTTGTCGGACGCCTATCTGTCGGTGACCGAGGCTTTGCGCCATGGGGCGATCGCCTCGGACAGCGACATCCACATCCGTTGGGTAAACTCAGAAGACATAGAATCCCATGGGGCTAGCAGCTATCTAGAGGATGTTTGTGGTTTGATAGTGCCCGGAGGTTTCGGCATTAGGGGCATTGATGGCAAAATTAGGGCGATTGAATACGCGAGAAATAACCAAATCCCATTTCTGGGATTGTGCCTGGGGATGCAATGTGCTGTAATTGAGTGGGCGCGGCATATAGCTGGTCTAGAAGATGCCCACAGTGTGGAATTTGCACCGAACACTGCAAATCCGGCGATCGATCTGCTACCGGAACAGCAGGATGTGATGAATTTAGGAGGTACGATGCGACTGGGACTTTATCCTTGCCGGATTGCGCCGAATAGTCTGGCCTCTAGTATCTATGGGAAGGAGGTGATTTATGAACGCCACCGGCATAGATATGAATTTAATAATGCTTATCGCAATCTATTTTTAGACACGGGTTATGGGATCGGTGGCACGTCCCTGGATGGGCGTCTGGTGGAAATTATTGAACTTCCCGATCATCCCTTCTTTATTGGTACCCAGTTCCATCCGGAGTTCCAATCTCGACCGAGTAGCCCCCACCCGCTGTTTCGGGGGTTTGTCAGGGCGGCGATCGCCTATGGCACCCCGCAGGTGAGAGATATCACAACCTTAGGAATGAGAATTTAATAAAGTGTCAAACCAGCGGGATGTGGCGCTAAAATTAGCTTATACCCTACACCGACATGGAAACCACAATAC
>JACOMV010000249.1 GCA_014324065.1 Hormoscilla sp. SP12CHS1
TGAGGAGCCGGATGAGGTGAAAGTCTCACGTCCGGTTCTGAAGACGAGTCGGGGGGGTGACCCTCTGGCTTAGTTTAATCTCTCGGACACGATCGGTCGGTTGTCACTGGTACGTGATTACAGACGGCGCAAAATCTCTGGTAATAGCTTCGGAGGCACCCTTGATAGGGCTTGATTTTGTCCGGGTAAACCACATGCTCTGTAGAGCACGCGAATCACCTGGATGACATAATTAAAGGCGGACCCATACAGTTCGGGCTGATTTTCCCATCCGGACAAGGCTTGCAGATGATGCTCTAAAGCTGCTTCTAGATCGTGAAGCTTGTGCTCGACTTCTATGGAGTCAGTTTGGGTGGCTTTTTGATAATAGGCTAGTCCCAGATTGTTGTGGGTGGCCAATAGATCGAAGCTTATATCTGTCAATTGTCCTAGGAGAGCTGTTTCCAAAGCCTGTTGATAAGCGCTAATGCATTTGCTCAAAAACTCCACTCTCAAGGGCCCTGAAATCCCTTCCTGATTAGCGAGGTGCCAGTAGGCCATGCCCAGATTATTCTGAGTTGCTGCATGGGCTGCTGGTGCGGCACTGGCAGTTCGATATTCTAATGCTATTTTATAGGCACTAATTGCCATCTGCAGATATTCTTCTGGTTCTGACAAGCACACAGCTAGATTCCAGTATGTTGTCCCCAGGTTATTTTGTATCATCCCATAATTGAATGGCTCTTGGGACGGGCTAGAGTATGATAGCGCTTCCGAATATGCCGCGATCGCCTGTTGCAGGTTGGCTACTGGCTGTTGATGCTGGGCTAAATTCCAATAGGCTGTCCCCAAGTTATTCAATGTGGCAGCATACTGCTTCCCATCTGACAACTCTTGACTATAATCCAGGGCTTCTGTATAGTAGATTATCGACTCTTGTAAATTCTTTACTGGAGCGATATATCTAGCCAACTCACTATAGGCTGCCCCTAAGTTATTCTGTAATCTCCTGTAGGTTTTACCATGGTGACCAACACTCTGTAATCGATCGTACTGTAATATATGACTTAAAGCAATTTCATAGGCTTTTATTCCCTGCTCTAAGTAAGCGATCGCTTGCTCACGGTCCGCGGACGGCCCGAGAAATAGAGCAGATATGTGGCGCGATCGCATCCAGTAGAGATTTCCCAGGTCATTCAATATATCTGCCCACAGATGGGAGTCTTCCTCAAGGTATTCTATGGCTTGTTCATAGGCGATAATTGCTTCTATCAGGTTTTCTGCTGTCGCCTCTCCCTGATGAATTATATCTCGGTATAAATTTCCTCTGGAGAACGCATCAATTAGTTCCTCTGTCTCCGTTCGTAGTAAGGACTTCAGTCCTTGCTCGGGTAAAGAAGCCGTAAACGGTGTCTTACTACTAAGGGCATCAGCATCTTCCCCTGGCCAGGAGTCAGCTAACACTGGCGTTGGTTCACTGACAAACTCAAAAATTCCCGTCCGACAACGCCAAAAATCCGGTGCTGACTGTTGAATAGAAAGCAACCACGGTCGCGGCATCCACAGCAGTAGCGTTAACTCTAAAGGTAATGGCCAACTCTGCCCGATCATTTGCAGATAGTTCAGAAACTGCCGCTGTATCCTTGATGGTTGCCGCGTTAATTGCTCTACTCCTAAAATTTGAAAACCAGGGGCGATCGATCGCCCTTGGTTTGGGTGCTGGCCCAACCAGTGAGCAATCTCGCTCACCGGATTCGGATCTTTCACATTCAATTTCAGACTTACCAACAGGGGATAGGATCTAGTTGAACCATCCCCAGTCTGGTCCCTGGCAAATCTTGCTTCGGTTAACTGGTTAGCAATCTGATTGCGCAAGCTACAGTCATCACACACTGCTAAAAATATTTGGCTTAGCAGATTCAGACTCAACGCTGCTTCCAGACGCTTGTATATTTGTTTGTTTAAATCCAGAACCTCTTGAGCTGTCATAGTTTTGCCAGATTTGAAGAACTATGCTTGTATATCCATTTCTTCATCTGACAATAGCTTCTTCAGGATTCTATCCCACTTTTCGCACTACAGTTTGCAACATGCTAAGTAATACGTAATTTATCGGTTAGATTACTATCGCACTACTTTTTTAATCCGTACTAGCTCCGATCATTTAGGAAACAGGAGGTATATTTATTTATACGGATATGAACTTTTCGGTTCGTTTTCCGTCACACATAATCATGTCATATTTGTTCGTGCGGAATGTATGTTCTATCTGCGATTCTAAGAGGTAAGCACTTTAGTGCTTACTACAAACCTTTTAAAGCACTTTAGTCCCGTTCGTAGTAAGGACTAAAGTCCTTGCCCCTAGCTGCCCTTAGCTTATGCTGTAAGCTAAGAACACTAAACCTCCTACTAGCCCTAAGCCTACCATCCCTGCGATCGCGTATATTAACTGTTGGCGCTTGTCGGGAGGGGTTGCGTAAGAGATCTTCGGTTCTACTGCGAAGTTGTTCAGACGGCCGCCGTCCTCTGTAGTATAGGGCATTTATTAAATCCTCTTTGTGATTCTTTACTTATCTTAACAAATAATTGACATCTCCTGTTTTTTATAGTTCACAATTTTTTATATCTCCTATATGCCAGTCTGGGGGTCGTGTTACCACGTACTGGCGAGGTAAGTGGCACCCTCGTTCTCACGGCTCTGCCTGGGAACGGACCTGGTACGTGATAACTGATATCAGCTCGTGATTGTGCCAGCGATCGGGGAACTGGCACCGGCGTATGATTTGACAGGAATACGTCTAGCATGGTATGCAAGCCTACCTGCTTCCGTTGCTTGGCCGAAGGCTTTGGCCATTGCAGCTGGGTTCTGCGCCAGGGCGATCGCTGTATTAATCAACAAGGCATCCGCCCCCATTTCCATTGCTGCTGCGGCTTCACTGGGGGTGCCTATGCCAGCATCTACTACTACTGGTACTCCGGCATTCTCAATGATGATTTGAATGTTGGCCGCATTCTTAATCCCTTGTCCGGAACCGATCGGGGAACCTAAGGGCATGAGAGTGGCACAACCCGCATCTTCTAGTCTTTTGGCTAGCAAGGGGTCGGCATTGATATAGGGTAAAACTGCAAAGCCTTCTTTCACCAGTTGTTCCGCTGCTGCTAAAGTCCCGATCGGGTCTGGTAGCAGATATTTGCTGTCGGGTATCACCTCTAGTTTGACAAAGTTATTCTCTTCCTGGCCCAACAGAAGAGCCATTTCCCGCCCCAGACGTGCTACTCTGATGGCATCTTCTGCTGTCTGGCAACCAGCTGTGTTGGGTAGCATCCAGATTTTACTCCAGTCTATTGCTTCTGCTAACCCTTCATGTCCTGGGGCTTTCCTTTGTACCCGCCGCACTGCTACTGTAACGATCGCGCAACCGCTGGCCATAATGCTTTCTTGCATCTCTGTCATGCTGCGATATTTGCCAGTTCCCGTCATCAGGCGCGATCTGAATGTCTTTCCTGCTATCTTTAAGGGCCGATCGGTCCGCAGACGGCCCGAAAAATCGCAATCGGTATCGGTAGTGTCTTCTGGTTTTTCCCTTGTCTGTTGCCCTGTTCTCTCTATTGTCTGCATTTTAATCTTCGATTCTGTAGTACCTGTATTTTATACTGTCCATTAGTCTTCAATCCCATATTCCGATTTTTCCAGCACGGTGCGCGCTGTGTCTCCCCCTTTGTGCGACTATGATGTCTCCCCTTTTGTGGGAGTACGATGTTTCCCGGGAAACATCGTACTCCCGGGAGACACAGCAGCAGAGCACATAAGTAGCGCGCGATGCGCGAGGGGTAGTGCGAGTAGCGCGACACCCCGACGGCATCGCAGCAGAGCACATCACATCGGTATGGCTTATGCTGTTTTGGGTAGCGCTTTTGCCGCTTTGGCCCATTACTGAACTGTCGATCGTAAGACCATTTGCGGGTCTCCCAGTACCTCGCGATGTGCACATCGTAGGCGGCGTTAATGCGGGCGATCTTTTCCTGGAAAGCGGCCATGGGATTACTGTCTGGGTGAAATCCCTTGGCCTGGTGGCGAACTGAGGTTTGTAGTGAGCACTACAAACCTCAGAAAAATCGGCTTGTTTAATCTCTGCTTGGGTCGCAGCGGTGAATTAACTTCTAAGAGCTGATAGTTCTTCGCGTTTGCCATAACGCTATTTTACTAGCCCCAAGCCTGCCCAGCTGGCACTTTCTCTTGTTCTAGATCCTGGAATAGGGGAGTACTTAAGTAGCGTTCTCCAAAACTGGGCTGGATCGTAACGATTAACCGACTGGCATTCTCCTGGCGCTTGCCAACTGCGATCGCCGCACAGAGGGCCGCACCTGAGGATATCCCCGAAAGTAGCCCTTCTTCCCGGGCCATCCGACGCCCATAGACGATCGCCTCTTCATCCGAGACTGTTACTACCTCATCTATGAGACTGACATCAAGCACTTCGGGAATAAAACCGGCACCAATGCCTTGAATTTTATGGGGTCCTGGTTGTCCGCCCGACAGGACTGGGCTGTTTTCCGGCTCCACGGCGATCGCCTGAAACTCTGGTTTGCGTGGCTTGAGGGCCTTGGCCACACCGGTAATCGTACCCCCAGTACCGACCCCTGAGATCAAAATATCCACTTTTCCTTCAGTATCTTGCCAGATTTCCTCCGCTGTAGTCTGATAATGGATTTCTGGGTTAGCTAGGTTCTGAAACTGCTGCAACATATAGGCCCCAGGGGTATCGGACACCACTTCCAAGGCCCGACGAATGCAACCACCCATCCCCTCACTTCCGGGAGTGAGAATTAGTTCGGCCCCATAGGCATGCAACATGGCCCGGCGTTCGGAACTCATGGTCTCGGGCATCAGCAAAATCAACCGATAGCCCCTCGCCGCTGCTACCATTGCCAGGGCGATGCCAGTATTCCCGGAAGTCGGTTCCACTAACGCTGTTTTTCCCGGTGAAATCAGTCCCGAACGTTCCGCTGCATTAATCATGTTGACACCGATGCGGTCCTTTACAGAGGCCGCCGGATTCATACTTTCCATCTTTACCACTATCCGTGCCACGCAGCCTTCTGCTTGGGGAATGCGGTTTAATTGCACTAAGGGGGTGCGACCGACTAATTGAGTGATATCACGAGCAATTCGCATATTCGGTAGTCCTTTAATGTAGTTTTGCTATTTTACCCAAATCCGGCCTTACAATGCCTCTCGGGAGCTCTATTCGCACTACCAGAGAGGCATTGTGGACTGAAATATCTCCGATTTTTCTGAGGTTTGTAGTGAGGACTTCTGTCCTCACTACAAACCTCAGATCCCTCAGCATTGGTTATGATTCTAGCCAGTCTTCTATAGCAATCCCCGTCACTCTCTGCATATCCGTATCGTGCGATACTATAATTATACCTCGTGCTATAGCCGTCGCCGCTATCAAGATATCTGCATCTTCTAACCGCCTCCATTGACGTATTAAATCTGCATGTATTTCTGATGCTTTTTCCAAAACTTCTATTTCGTTCAACACCGGTAAAACTCTATACCTTCTGCACAAACCTTCTTCAATGTCTCCGGAGAGCGCTACTCGGAGACATCGAATTCTAATAGCTTTCTCCTACGGGTAGCCAGCAATCCTCTTTTTACTTCGTAGTATGTAATGCCACTGATTAACGCTGACTGGCCTGGCCGCCGCACTTGCTCCCTCGTTCCCACCATATTTGGCTGAATACTTCATCAGATGCGGAGACTTCCCCGACACGATCGCATACCATCATGTTAAAGTAGCAGGATCGCCATCTATTTTCTACTGCGGCATCAAATATTTCCAGTTCTTCTGGTGTCAGATCGTTTAATGTCCCCGAAACTGCATGGATAATCAGAATACTATCTATTCTATCTCTTAGTTCTTCATCGCCAAGCTCTTTTATTTCTGCTGTGGAAAATTCATCGAATAGCTTGACCATATGTTCGATCATTTTCTCTGGATCTAATTTCTCCTGATAGAGGGTATCGGTCCGCAGACGGCCCAAAAAATCGGAAGCAATCAATTTTTCTTTTATCTTCGATACTTGAGCGATCGCCACTTTTTTCCCTATCGCACTCCTCGATTTTTCTGAGGTTTGTAGTGAGGACGGAAGTCCTTCGCTACAAACCTCAGTGGGGCACAGACTGCTACTTTTACCATAACCTTCAGTTGTTGAGTTACTTTATCCTCTCTTATAATTCTAGGATATTCTTAGGTGACTCACCATCGATTTTGAGCGATCTCTTTCCCTGACTCTGGTGCAAACACACTCCCCAGATCCTCTGGAAATCCTGGCGTCGTGACAAAACACTCCGATTTTTCCGGAACGGTATTGAACCATTATACATTACCGTTCGCGCCGATTTTTCCGGAACGGTGCGAGTGCCGTGTGGCGCAGAGACGCCCACCCATGTCGCTGCGATGTGCGGTGCGCAGTGCGAGTAGCGCGCGCGGAGCACATCACCCGCTCGAGGGGTGAAGGTAAGTAATAGGACAAAATTAATTGCATGAGATTGCGGGAGCAGTCCCTGCGTTACAAGCGTTTCCAGCGTTCTGGCAACTACTTAATAAGCCCGCGGAGAAAGGTTGCCACGCTGCGCTCGCGTTCCCACGGGTGAGGGCTTTAGGGTGCATGGTAAGGCAAAAACGGGATGCACCTCCAATCGGGAATAGCAAATTAACTGCTAAAATAGAATCATCAAGAACCGAGAGGAAAAATATGGGAAATAGCTTCGGGCAAATGTTTAGAATCACCACATTTGGGGAATCCCACGGCGGCGGAGTCGGCGTCATAATAGATGGGTGTCCCCCCCGACTGGAAATAGATGTCTCCGAAATTCAGCGAGAATTAAACCGCAGGCGTCCGGGACAGAGTAAAATAACTACGCCCCGCCAAGAAGCAGACAGCTGCGAGATCCTCTCGGGGGTGTTCGAGGGCAAAAGCTTGGGCACCCCGATCGCCCTGTTAGTTCGGAACAAGGACTCTCGCTCCCAAGATTACCAGGAAATGGCACAAAAATATCGCCCTTCCCATGCCGATGCTACCTATGATGCTAAATATGGTATCCGCAACTGGCAGGGGGGCGGACGGGCTTCGGCCCGGGAGACCATCGGCAGAGTCGCAGCAGGGGCGATCGCCAAAAAAATCCTCCGGATAGCTGCTAATGTAGAAATTATCGGTTACGTCAAGCGGATCAAAGATCTCGAAGGGGTCTTAGATCCAGACACCGTGACTATGGAGCAAGTGGAAAGCAATATCGTCCGCTGTCCCGACCCCGAATGTGCCGATCGCATGATTGCCCTGATCGAGGAGGTCGGGCGTCAAGGGGACTCACTGGGGGGAGTCGTGGAATGCGTGGCCCGCAACCTGCCCGCAGGCTTAGGAATGCCAGTATTTGACAAGCTGTCCTCTGACCTGGCAAAATCGATCATGTCCTTACCCGCCAGCAAAGGGTTTGAAATTGGCTCGGGCTTCGCGGGAACCCTGCTAGCAGGCAGCGAGCACAACGATGAATTCTACAGGGACGACCAGGGAAAGATCCGCACCCGCACCAACCGTTCTGGGGGGATCCAGGGAGGGATTTCCAACGGCGAACCGATTATCTTAAGGGCAGCATTTAAGCCCACTGCTACCATCAGAAAAGAACAACGCACGGTGACCAGTGCAGGTACCCAAACAGTGCTAGCAGCAAAAGGGCGTCATGACCCTTGCGTTTTACCAAGAGCCGTGCCTATGGTAGAAGCTATGGTCGCCTTGGTGCTATGCGATCACCTGCTGCGTCACCAGGGTCAATGCGGAACATTAAAGGGTGTTGCACAATAACGGGATGATGGATAATACGGGCATGTCGCGCAGGCGACATCCGTCAATTCGGCAAGTATTCACTATCCAGGGTCTCTGCTATCGAAAAAGTGATTTATAGGGCAAAGCTTCTATGTCTAATCCTGACGATTCTGACAGGCCCTCGTCCAGCAATAATAACGCTATATTGTCAGTGCCCGACGGACCGGTCCCTGGGAGAGCCAGTGTAATGATATCGCTACTATTCTGGGTCTGAGTCGGAAACAGCAACTGCTCGTCGAAAGTTTCCAACACTGACATCCCGTTTTCTAATTCTGGACTTGACACTCTTTACACCACTAATTCTTTTGATGTCCTTCATTAGGTTAAACAATGTCTGAGGCTTCTGTGGTTAAGATGACTTCAAATATTGAGCAAATTTTAGTTACAGCTTGTTCGCTATTTAATTAGTACAATAACAGCATTTAGTAAACCAGTTCTTAAACGTATTTGTTCCCATCA
>JACOMV010000250.1 GCA_014324065.1 Hormoscilla sp. SP12CHS1
TAGCTGAATTGGGTCTGCATTGAGTATAGCTCTAGTTTAGCACAAAAATGTTCTACTTGTTTCCTGAACAAGCTGTAATCAATTATCACAAACAGGATGATATCGTTGAAACCCTTGCAGAGCTTGACTTAGATGTTCCTCAAGGAGTTACAGAAGTTAGTATAGATATGTGGGGAAGTTATACTTTAGTTGTCGAAAAATTTTCCCAAATGCGCAAATAGTTTACGATCGATTTCATATTATGCAGCATGTCAATCGTGAATTAAATAAATTGCGCAGACTTGTCAGAGTAACCGACAGAGGCAGTAAATATTTATTGTTAAGCATAGGTGCAGATATTGATAAAGAATCTCAGGAAAAACTCAAAGTAATTTTAGAAAAATATCCTTGTTTGGAAATTGCCTATCAGCTAAAAGAAGAACTTCGTTCTATTTATGAAACCAGTAAGACATTGAATTCAGCTAAACGTAAATTCAAAAAATAGTTAATTTTTGCTAAGTTGTTTTATAAAAAATCTGCAGCCACTTAGCGGGTATTTGTAATTATTTTATTAGTCATGCAACAAGTTATGTCAGGAATCAACAATAAAATTAAGCTAATTAAGCGTCAAGGATACGGATTTACAAACTTTGAAAACTTCCGTTTGCTAACTCATCACCCAACAGATTGCGTAAATCGATTATATGCCTTTTCCGGCAAACGCTATCCGGACAGACATCGAATGCATACACCGCATCACCTTGGGGAGAACAGATTACCACCATATACCAAGGCCCTATTAGAACATTATTGGCGGATCGCCTTGGAAGCAACCCTCGATCTGGGGCGTCACATTATTGCGCCCCAGGAATACCGGGATGTGGGGAATATTTTGCGAGAAAAAGAAATTTTATCTCCTGAGTTGGGGCAAAAATTAGAGGCAATAACCGGAATGCGGAATGTGCTGGTGCATCTATACCGGGATATCGATTATCCACTACTTTATAGCATAATTGTCGAACGGCTGAACAGTTTTGAACAATTCCTGGAGCAGATTTTTCTGTATCTCGACCAGTTGGAGGGCGAATAAATTTAAAGGATGGCAAATAGTTGCTATTTTGCCATCAAAGTACTAAACTAATAAATGTAGAGTGGGCGGTGCCCACCGGTTATGGCAAGAAACCGGTTTGGTGCGATATCCTCTGATTAAGACCAAGATTGACTCATATAAACCAGGTTTCACGGGACAGGAGATCGCATGCCAGTGGTAAGAAACCGGTTTGGCGTGATATCCTCTGGTTAAGACCAAGATTAACTCATAGAAACCAGGTTTCTGAGTCGGTTGCAATTTAGCCTATTTAGCGCTAAAAATAGTCAATAAAAAGAGGAAACAAGGATGAAACAACTAGAAGATTACTTCAACTTTCTCACTCCCAACGACATTCGGCTAAAAAACTCGCGCATTGGGATAGAAACCATTTTGTACGCATATATCTATCGCGCCCGGACAGCAGAAGAAATCCTCCAAACTTACCCCACCCTGAGTTTAGAACAAGTCTATGCCACGATCCTATATTATCTGCAGGAAAAAGAAAAGATCGTCAAATACATGGCAGACTGGCTCGAACATTGCCTGCGTTCAGAACGAGAACAAGACGAGAACCCGCCCGACTTCGTACTTAAACTCCGTAAACTGAAAGCAGAACAAGCAGCAGAAAAACAAGCTACTAATGAGTATCCATTATCTAATCGATGAAAACTTACCCCCTCTGTATCGAGAGCAATTATCGCGCCGTCAACCAGACTTAACAGTTTGGATGGTGGGAGATCCGGGTGTTCCTCCCAAAAGTACTCTCGACCCAGAAATACTAATCTGGTGTGAAGTCAATAACTCGATCCTCGTCACCTATAACCGCACTTCTATGCCAGTTCATCTGGCAGAACACCTAACCAAAAAGCGCTGGAGTCCAGGTATTTTTGTGCTACGTCAGAAAGCTACGATCGGAAAAATTATAGAGGATTTAATTCTGATTGCCAGAGCAGGAGACCCTAAAAATTATCGAGACCGTATTACCTACATTCCCTTATAGCATTTCTCTTTCGCCCGTGTGCTCTATGGTGCGATCGCTTACTTGATAACACAATTGTAGAACGGCTGAACAGTTTTGAACAGTTCCTGACTCGGATTTTTCTGTATCTAGACCGGTTGTAGGGCGAATAAATTGGTAAGGGATGGCAAATTGTTGCTATTTTGCCATCAAAGTGCTAAACTAATAAATGTAGGGTGGGCACCGCCCACCGGTTATGACAAGAAACCGGTTTGGTGCGATATCCTCTGGTCAAGACCAAGATTGACTTCAAATAACCCGGTTTCACCGAGGGACAGGCGATCACCTGCCAGTGGCAAGAAACCGGTTTGGCGCGATATCCTCTGGTTAAGACCAAGATTAACTCATAGAAACCAGGTTTCTGAGTCGGTTGCAATTTAGCCTATTTAGCGCTAATGCAAGTAAAGGACATGATAGTGGAGGAACTGAAAAAATTGATTCGGTACCAGGTAGAAGAGGAACTGAAAAGATTGATTCGGTATCAGGTAGAAGAAGTCCTAGAGGAGTGGTTAGGAGATCCTGACGAAGGGAAAGAAGTAAAAGAAGAAGTGAAGCAGCAATTGATAGAGATGCGCCGGCGAAGAGAAGCAGGAGCGCGCGGTATTCCTGCGGAAGAAGTTTATAATAAACTCGGCATAAATCTATGAAATACACTGTCGAGTATGAACCTGAAGCTGTTGTTAACCTGGGGAATATGACTTTGTGCGAGAACGAATTGCTAAGAAAATAGAATGGTTGGCTGAAAATTTAGACCAGATAATGCCTCAGCAATTGACGGGTAATCTGGCAGGTTATTATAAGCTAAGGGTGGGGGATTATCGAGTAATTTATGACTTCATTAGTGAAGAAAAAGTGCTGATAATTTACAAGATTGGACACCGCAGCGAAATTTATGGTTGATTTCGGGTAGATCGCCTATTGATCGAAAAGAGGCGATCTCGTTAAATTGCTGAGAAGCCATGATTATAGGCGGTTTGCGACAGTAAAATCAATGCTTAACAGACAATATTTTCAGTCGGTTTTCAACCGACTTCAGCTATTAGCCAGGGGTTTGAACCCCCGGCGGGCCAGATGGAAAGCTTTCCAAAGTTGTGGTATATTAACTCAAGTTGCCACCTATAAAAATTTTTACGTCCCAGACAGCCATTTTTGGTAAATTTCTCCGCAAAAATGCCATTCCATTTTGGGGTAAATCACAAGGCAATTTTGGCCAATTTTGGTTTTGAGGTTCTATAGGTGGCAACTTGAGTTATATTAGAAAATGAATAAAGAAACCACGTAGTCATGTCAGAGTTTGTGAATCTTTCCGATAAATTGCCGACGGCAAAGGAAAATCCTGCCGCCAGGGAGAATACAATTAGAATCAGGGGTGCCAGACAGCATAACCTGAAGAATATTGACCTGGAACTGCCCCGCGATCGCCTGATCGTGTTTACAGGAGTTTCCGGTTCGGGGAAATCTTCTCTGGCCTTCGACACGATTTTTGCCGAGGGACAGCGCCGCTATGTGGAATCTCTCAGTGCCTACGCCCGGCAGTTTCTGGGACAGGTGGATAAACCCGATGTAGATGCGATCGAGGGTTTAAGTCCCGCTATTTCCATCGACCAGAAGTCTACTTCCCACAACCCGCGATCGACTGTGGGCACGGTAACAGAAATATACGATTACCTGCGACTGCTGTTCGGGCGGGCCGGAGAACCTCACTGTCCTCAGTGCGATCGATCTATTGTACCGGAAACTATCGACCAAATGTGCGATCGGGTAATGTCACTGCCGGAGGGGACCCGTTTCCAAATCCTGGCCCCCGTAGTCCGGGGCAAAAAAGGCAGTTTTCAGAAGTTACTCTCATCCTTCGCTTCCCAAGGTTTCGTCAGGGTGCGGGTGGATGGAGAAGTCCTGCGCCTGGACGAAAAGATTCAGTTAAATAAAAATCAAACTCACAACATTGAAATAGTAGTCGATCGCCTGGTCAAGAAACAGGAAATTACCGAACGCTTGCACGATTCTTTGAGTACCTGTCTGGGTCAGGCGGAGGGACTGGCCATTATTGAAATCCTCAACAAGGATGCAACTGAGAACGAAACAATCGTCTTTTCGGAAAACTTTGCTTGTCCCGAACATGGGGCCGTCATGGAAGAGTTATCCCCGCGACTGTTTTCCTTTAATTCTCCCCACGGGGCCTGTCCAAATTGTCACGGTTTGGGTAACTTGCGGACCTTCTCTCCAGAATTAATCGTACCCTATCCCGATGCCCCCGTCTATAGCGCGATCGCCCCTTGGGTAGACAAAGATAGTAGTTATTATTTCTCCCTACTCTACAGCCTTTCGGAAGAATATGGGTTTGAAATGGAAACATCCTGGAACCAGTTGACCCCAGAACATCAGCAGATTATCCTCTATGGCAGCAAGGAGGAAATCTACATTTACACTGCTGTGGATGAAGAAGAAGAACGGGGTTACTACGGTTTGTATAAAGGGGTGATCCCCATGCTGGACCGGCAGTATAAGTTAACCGGTTCCGAATTGCAAAAGCAAAGGCTGGAACAATATTTAATCGATCAACCTTGTGCCGAATGTCAAGGATTGCGACTCAAACCCGCAACCCTAGCGGTAAGATTGGGACAGGAGAGAATACAGAACCTCACCAGTGTTTCCATCGGCGAATGTCTGGAACGGATTAACAAACTAAATCTTTCCCCCCGTCAGGCGAAAATAGGAGAATTGGCACTCAAAGAAATCACCGCCAGACTGCAATTTCTCCTGGACGTGGGTTTAGATTACCTGACACTCGATCGGGCGGCCACCACCCTATCTGGAGGGGAAGCGCAACGCATTCGCCTGGCCACCCAAATTGGTGCCGGACTCACGGGAGTCCTCTATGTTTTGGATGAACCCAGTATCGGGTTGCATCAACGAGATAATCAGCGTCTGCTGCAAACTCTCATTAAACTTCGGGATCTGGGCAATACTTTAATTGTAGTAGAACATGATGAAGAAACCATTCGTGCAGCCGATCTCCTGGTGGATATCGGTCCCGGTGCGGGAGTACATGGGGGCCATATTGTCGTCCAAGGAACTCTCCAAGATTTGCAAGCAGCTGCCGAGTCTCTCACGGGTGCCTATTTGTCCCGGAGGCGAGTTATTGAAACGCCCAAGAACAGAAGAGAAGGAAATGGGCGATCGCTAGTTTTGCAATCTTGCCACAAAAATAACCTCAAGCATGTTAATGTAGAAATACCATTAGGAAAGCTGGTCGCCATTACCGGAGTATCGGGTTCCGGTAAATCTACCTTAATTAACGAGTTACTTTACCCGGCCTTGCAACATCATCTCACTCGCAAAGTTCCCTTCCCCAAGCACATGCAGCGCTTGCGAGGACTGGAGGCGATCGATAAGGCGATCGCGATCGACCAATCACCCATTGGCAGAACGCCCCGTTCCAACCCCGGCACCTATACAGGAGTATTTGATGTCATCCGGGGGATATTTGCCGAAACCATTGAAGCGAAAGCAAGAGGTTACAAACCGGGACAATTTTCCTTTAACGTCAAAGGAGGCCGATGCGAAGCTTGTAGCGGACAAGGGATAAATATCATCGAGATGAACTTCCTGCCCGATGTCTACGTACAATGCGAAGTTTGTAAAGGGGCGCGATACAACCGGGAAACTCTACAAGTGAAATACAAGGGACAGGCGATCGCGGACGTTTTGGACATGACAGTAGAAGAAGCATTATCAATATTTACCAACATCTCCAAAGCAGCCAAAAAATTGCAAACATTAGTCGATGTCGGGTTAGGATATATACAGTTAGGACAACCGGCCCCCACCCTTTCCGGGGGGGAAGCGCAACGGATGAAATTAGCATCAGAATTATCCCGTCGGGCCACGGGCAAAACTCTCTATTTAATCGACGAACCGACGACGGGTTTATCCTTTTATGACGTCCATCAACTTTTAAATGTCTTGCAGCGGTTAGTAGATAAAGGAAATTCGATTATAGTCATCGAACATAACTTAGATGTAATTCGCTGTGCGGACTGGGTAATTGACTTAGGACCAGAAGGGGGGGATAATGGCGGAGAAATAATTGCCGTGGGCACCCCGGAAGAAGTGGCAGAAAATCCCAACTCTTATACGGGGCTATACTTAAAGCAGGTTTTGCATAACCCGACATTCGCAGTACCCGTACCCGCCACACCCTCACCGTAAAGGACTTTGTTGACGAATTATCAGATCCGGGCGATCTGCGGAAGCAGGGAGTAGGGAATAGGGGAGAGGGGAGAAAATAATCCATTTATGGTGGTTTAGGGTTGATGGGGGACGTCTCCCCCCGATCGATTAGCCAACAGGATCTTGCAAGGGGGGGGGTTTGGGGGGGATCGGGCTGCAACTACTTTTGACCACACCCCTCTCCAGCTGCTTACTTGAAGCAAGTATTGCAGCTGAGTATGCAAAAAAAATGGATCTCCTGGGTTTCTGGTGCAAATTGTATACTGAGATACAATTGCGGGCAATAAAAAAGGCTGAAAGCCTTGATTGGGCGTATATATAAGTTTTACTTATCACCAAAACCAAAAGAGACCAAAAAAAATTCAGCAGATTGATAAATATTGATCTAGTATGCTAATATCAAGACTAATCAAGTATACTCGGCACGAGAACCAATTGAGGTTTTTGCTGCGGAGCGATTTTGCCGCTCTTACCAAGACAAGGAAAGGGTTTCGGCCTTTTCATCACTGGGAGCGGGAAAAACGGAAAAACGCAATTACTTGCCGCTCGGAGTATATATAATGAGAGAGGAACGATATTATGTTAATAGATAAAATTCAAACATCAAAACCTAAATCCCCCTTTGCGAAGTACAACGGAGAGATACAACTTGACAAAAACAAAATTGACTGCTACATACTAGATAAGGTTGGGGAAAAAACTGATGTCAGAGTAATTAGTATGCGTGGCGCAGTCAAGGGGATGACAGGCGTGGAGCATGGAAATTTGAGTGGCTATATCAATGTTCAAGCTTTAAGACCATATATCAAAAGCTCAATTTTAGACGAGGCTATTGAATTTACAATACCTGGAACACCACGAACTGGGTTCGGTATTTCAGCGGAGACTTTTCTCGATATATGCGAGGCTTACGTTAAGGCTTTGGATGATCGAGCATTGACAACCGAACTACAAGGGGAAATAGCTATAAAATGTAGTATTTTACTTAGTGCCTGCGCCAAAGTGGGATTAATAGCTCTCATTGATGAAGCTACAGGCTATCAATACGAACGCGAAGAGGAAGCTTTACAAATTAAGCTGAAAGCGTTCATAGCAGAAGAATTAAGAAATTGGGAAAAAACGTTTCCTGATGAGCTGTGGGAGGAATTTGGGAGGCTAACTAACTGGCGAGGTTCATTGCATTCACGTCCCAAGTGGTGGTGGAAGCTAGTTATGGAATTGATCTATGATGCTTTAGATCCTGATGTGGCCAACTATCTGCGAACAAATAAGCCACCACCGAGACATAAACAGAACTATCACCAGTGGTTTACAGCGGACTTTGGATTAAAGCAGTTAATACCACATATATACCAAGTTATTGGAATAGCCAAAACATGTGATAACATCAAAGAACTACGGTAAAAAGTTGATGAATACTATGGTAAGAGTCCCGTGCAATTAAAGATCAAATCAAATATCCTAATACATAGTATAAAAAACGGGGCGTTGCACAATCACGGGATAATGGGCATAGTTGCAGAACTTATAAATTTAGAGTCCAAGCCATTTTCAGTAGCGTAGCGTGTGCAAAAAATGGCATCATACCCCAAATGTGCAATGCCTAAAAAACATAGACTGAAATTAAAACTCCGGGTACTTAAAGTAGGTTTTGCGTAAGCCCGTACTCGCATACTCAATGGATATTCGTTACTTCAACCGAGGACTTTTTTGCTCTCGGTCGAGCTTTTTTACTCAAGCTTGAGCTTTTTTTACTCAACCGAGAGCATCAAAGCAATGACTAGAGAGTAAGGACAAACCCTAAAGGGTGGGGGGGGATCTTGCGATCGAAGCCCACGCAGACAGGAAGGGTTTGACAACTATACTATATATAAAGCGCGGCTCGAACATTCTTTCATACTTGAGTAAAATGAAATTTGACGAATTAGATGCCAAAATGCGGGTCTATGAAACGGCCCACGACCACTGCGTCCTTCCCGGAATATATATGGTAGCGCGGTTAGATGGGCGGAGTTTCACCCGCCTGACGAAAGAAGTACATAAATTTGAGGTGCCCTATGACGAGAGATTTCGAGACTACATGATCTCCACCGTAGAACATCTGATGAACATCGGTTTGTACGTAATCTACGGATATACCCATAGCGACGAAATTTCCCTGCTATTCGATCGAGAAGAAAGCGCCTTCAACCGGAAATTAAGAAAACTCAACTCAGTGTTAGCAGGGGAAGCGAGTGCCAAATTTTCCTTACTATTAGGAAGCATAGCCTGTTTCGACTGTCGTATCTCCCAGCTTCCCAACCTAGAAGATGTCGGAGTTTATTTCCGTTGGCGACATGAAGACGCCTCCCGCAACGCGATCAATTCTCACGCCTACTGGTGTCTGCGGGGAGAAGGCAAAAGCGCCAGACAGGCGACTAAAATTCTGGGTGGGACTGGTTTTGCTGAGAAAAACGAGCTTTTATTCCAGCACGGAATTAATTTTAACGACATTCCCAATTGGCAGAAACGCGGTGTCGGGCTATATTGGGAGGAATACCAGAAGACCGGATTAAATCCTGTGACAGGGCAGTCAGTGAAAACCACGCGCAAGCGCATTCATCGGGATCTGGAACTGCCCATGAAAGATGAGTACAGTCAGTTGATTCTGAACCTAATTGCTAATTGCTAATACCATTTTTATTTAATGATGATACAGTTATGCTGTTATTCCGCCTCTTGTTCAAACCCCGGGCGGGCCAGGAGACTAACTGAGAATGATGCAAGATATCAGTTAGATCGTAGACAGGAAATGGAATGAAAATTTACCGGCACCCTCGTTCCCAGGGAACGAGCAGTTAATTATTAACATTGTTCAGCCAAGCCGATAAATCCGATATTGTAGTAAAATCCAAAATCGCTTCTCCGAGACTCTCCAATTGTTCCAGAGATAGTAACAGCAGCAATTGCCGGGAAATCCTCTTTTAATATCATTCATCTAGACAGCATGCAGAAAGTAGATATTTTCTTACTTGACAAGCAAAAAACCTTGGCAGAGTCAGAAATGCAGCGCAGTCAGCGGTTGGAGATATCCCCCGATCGCACGATTTGGTTGGCATCAGCAGAAGACATCATTTTGCAGAAGCTAATTTGGTATCGGATGGGCAATAGGGTGTCCGATCGCCAGTGGCGTGATATTTTAGGAGTGCTGAAGGTTCAGGGTAAATCCCTTGATTTTGACCTGGCTGACTGGGCAAAGATGCTAGAATTAGAAGAGATGATGACCCAGGCATTGCGGTCAGCTGGGTTAGGCGAATGAGGATGCGATCGCGTCGGGAGCCCCAGGGAATTGCCACAACCGGTAATATGGGTATGCAGTAGATAGGAGGAGGTGCGATTCGTTCAGGCAATAGCTTAGAACCAGTGAAAGCTTGGTTGGTTTCATTAGCCAATAACTTTGGTACTCATGG
>JACOMV010000251.1 GCA_014324065.1 Hormoscilla sp. SP12CHS1
GATGGGAACAAATACGTTTAAGAACTGGTTTACTAAATGCTGTTATTGTACTAATTAAATAGCGAACAAGCTGTATATGTTTAGTGATTGCCGTGGGCATATCAGCCCTGGGAATCTTTTTAGCGGGACTGCCAGGAATATTTATTTTATGGCTATCACAACCGGTAATTAGCTTATTGTTTGGAGGCGACCCACTAGAAAAAATTCAGTCCGAGGCAGGATTCGCCCTGATTATCTGGACATCTATGCTGTGGTCACTGAGTATTTATCCAGGTTATTGGGTGGCCTTTGTCTTCTTTCACGATTATACTAAACTCGCTCAAATTGCGATATTTGTAGGGGTACTATATATTGTTAGCATAATTATCGCCACCTTGATTTATGGGTATATTTATCTATTCTATGAAGAATCATAAATTGCCAAAAACCTCTAGTTACTGGCAAATATTGCCTTATATCCGCGAACAGTGGTTGCTCATTGCGCAGGCATTAGCCTGTACATTGGGATTTACAATCTTTTGGCCGATCCTCGCCCAAGTTGCAGGTGAAATGGCAGCATTTATCGGCCAAGGAGACGTGCGGGCGATCGCCCAACTCGCGGGCATGACAGCAATCATTTTTCTGATCCGGGGCGTGATGCAATACGGTCAAAATGCCTTGATGGCCAAAGCAGCCTTAAAGATTGCCCTGAATCTGCGCACTCTGGCATACGCTCACCTGCAAAGGCTGAGTCTGGGTTATTTTGCCACTGCCAAAACGGGAGACCTCTCCTACCGCCTGACTGAAGACATTGACCGGATTGCCGAAGTAGTCAACAAGTTTTTTCATGAGTTTACCCCCTGCATTTTACAACTGATAGTGGTGCTAGGCTACATGATTTGGCTGAACTGGCAGCTGACATTAGCGACCCTGGTAATAGCCCCCTTGATGGCGCTGTTAATCAGCTGGTTTGGCGAACAAGTGCTGAAATTTTCACACCGGGCCTCGAATCGCATTTCTAACTTATCATCTCTACTGACAGAAGTGTTCAATGGCATTTACTTGGTGAAAGCATTTGCCGCCCAAGATTATGAAATTCAAAAGTTTAGCGAGGAAGCAGAACATCACTCGCGGGCGAAATATCGCGTCGAACAGATCAAATCACTTCAGTTTTTTATCGTCGGGTTCCTGCAAAGTTTGAGCGTGTTGTTACTGTTTTTTCTGGGGGGCTGGCAAATAGACCGGGGAAACTTGACTGGCAATGGCTTTGTTAGCTATGTGGTAGCTACAGCAATGTTGATTGACCCCATATCTTTTGCGACTAGCAATTACAACGATTTTAAGCAAACAGAGGCATCAGTTGACCGGATTTTTGCATTGCTAGCAGTTGCACCGACAGTCAGAGAAAAACCAAATGCCATTGTCCTGTCAGCAGTCAAGGGCAAGGTAGAATATCGTCATGTCAGCTTTGGCTACCAACCCGGGTTATCGGTTCTGAGAAATCTGAGTTTAGCGGCATCACCCGGAGAGGCGATCGCCCTGGTGGGAGCATCTGGTGCTGGTAAAACCACCCTGGTCAATCTGCTGCCTCGCTTCTACGATCTATCAGATGGCCAGATTTGCATTGATGGGATAAATATTGCCGAGGTGGCCCTGTCCAGTCTGCGCCGTCAAATCGGCATAGTACCCCAAGAGACTATCCTATTTTCTGGCACCATAGCTGCAAATATCGCCTTTGGCCAGACCGAGTTTGACATGGCTGAAGTGCAAGCAGCAGCCAAGATTGCCAACGCCCATCAGTTTATCACTCAGTTGCCAGAGGGTTATAATAGCTGGATGGGGGAGAGAGGGATGAACTTATCGGGGGGACAGCGGCAAAGAATTGCGATCGCCCGGGCCATCATGCGCAACCCCAGAATTCTGATCCTGGATGAGGCCACCTCCGCCCTTGATGCCGAATCAGAAGCCTTGGTACAGCAAGCATTAGAAAGAATTATGGCAGACCGAACCGTGTTTATTATCGCCCATCGCCTCGCCACCGTCCGCCGCGCCAGTCGGATCTTAGTCATGGAAGACGGGCAAATTGTCGAAATGGGAACTCATTCGGAACTCCTCGCACAAGGCACGCGCTATGCTCATTTCTACGCCCGACAGTTTCATTAGGGCGCGATCGAGCAATTTTGAAACCAGGTTTGCAGTCCGGGGCACAGCATGAGTTAACGCACCTCTATCGACTTTGATGGCAAGTTCAGCCGCTAGCGAAACTCTCCATGCAGCCGTTGAAAGCAGCCACAGTATTAGTTTAGTCTGCCGACTAGGAAGCCGACTTGGTCACATATTAAGCGTGACATGTCAAATGTAAGCTTCACATGCCACATATTAAGCTTTACATGCCACATATTAAGCTTCACATGTCCCAGGGAAAGCTTCACATATCCCAAGGAAAGGTGCGCAGATGTGCAGTCCAGGGCACCGCATGAGTTAATTGACGATATCACCCGATAATTGACGCTCCGCCGTGCCCCGACCGACTGGATGTATCAACAACATGTATCAACAACGGACGATCGCGCGCAAGAGGGCAAGGGACGGGTGCGCAGATGTGCAGGGGGCGTGTGTACCTGCCTGGTACCTGCCTGGTACTTGCCTTTAGCAGCGCCCTTAAAAACGAATAACCTCCCACCCGATCGCCTGCCATAAACCGGGTTTCTCAGCCCGCGATCGCATACCACAACTGATTTATAGTTGATCTAATCGCTAACTTCCAAAAACTAATGAATCGCATTCTCATCCTCGGCGGAACAGGTAGAATAGGTCACAGCGTTACCCAAGATCTCCTGACTCACTGCCAAGATGTCGAGATTACCGTTACCGGACGTCACCCTGCTACAATATCTCCAAGAGCAAAGTTTCTCTCCCTAGACTTAGCAGATATATCTGGTTTGCGTCAGGCTGTTGCTAGTGCCAACTGCGTCATCCATTGCGCCGGACCATTTCACCACCGGGATGCCAGAGTCCTGCAAATAGCAATCGAAACAGGAGTCAATTATCTGGATGTTAGCGACCACAGATCCTTTACTCAAAAAGCTTTAGCATATGCTGATGCTGCTGTCAAGGCGGGGGTTACAGCTATTGTCAACACTGGGGTCTTTCCCGGCATTTCTAATAGTATGGCCCGTCAGTGCGTCGAACAGTTAGATGAGCCCGAAAGTATCAAGATAAATTATGTAGTGTCCGGTTCGGGCGGTGCAGGTCTGACAGTGATGCGCACCACTTTTCTGGGTTTGCAAGCACCCTTTCAGGCGTGGTTAGATGGCAAATGGCAAGCTGTCAAACCCTATAGCGATCGCACCCCAGTCAAGTTCCCGCCCCCCTTCAATAGAGTAGGAGTATACTGGTACGACATGGCCGAAACCTCTAGTCTCGCCCGGGCATTTCCCGTCAAAACAGTAATCACTAAATTCGGTTCCCATCCCGACTTTTACAACTATCTTACCTGGACTGTTGCCCATTGGTTTCCCCAAAAGTTGCTGCAAAATCGGAACTTCATCGAGAGACTATCGGCCATTAGCTACCGCATGACTCAGGTGACTGATCGCTTCAGCGGTATTGGGGTGGCCATGCAGGTAGAATGTACCGGAAAGAAAGCCTGTCAACTCGCCCATGCTGCTGCTACCTTAATACATGAGGATACAGCGGCAGCAGCAAGTTGTGGCACTGGTAGTATTGCCGAGTTAATTCTAGCAAACAGGTTGCATAAACCCGGAGTCTGGACCACCGAACAGGCCCTCCCTACTGATTTGTTTGCTGAAACCATGCGATCGCGGGCGATCGATATTTCCCAGACATTTTCTAGTAAGGTTGGCGGTGTCCACCCTACATAGAATGGCACTGCAGATCTGCATATCCCCTTATAGTTTAGAGCATTAGTTCAGCAGGAAGTCTGAAGAGCATACTCGGACCAAAATCGAGGTTATCAAAACTCGGGCCTAAGTAAACATTAACATTATCTTTGACAGACTGCGCACCAGAAGCAATAACTTCTGCCATTTTTTTAGTATTTCCATAGTCTGTTGCATATACGATCAGCACTTTAGTCATGTATCATCTCCTGAGTTTTGAGTTCTAGTTTTATTATAGCAATAGCCAAGGCTGTTAGGACATAATAACTGGCCTGCGGAGCCACAGCGAGAATTATCGAGGGCGATAAGACGCACGATCGAGCGCCTGGTTCGCAGCAATGGTGATGAGTACCCCAATTTTAAGGCCACAATCTTTCCTGTGCCCACTGCCCACCCTCTGGGAGGAGCTGTGATGGGCAAAGCTTGCGATCTAGATGGACGACGGCAAAATTATGATGGGCTTTATGTAGTTGATGGGGCCCTGATTCCTGGTTCCACTGGCGCTACTAACCCAAACCAGGTTTGCAGTCCGGGGCACAGCATGAGTTAACTGACTCAAGACCCGATCGTTGTCGTTCTAGGTTGGGTGCTGCGAACTTCAGAAAAATCGGAGTAATGACCGGTGCAAAGCGCCATATCCTACCGCAGGAGACCTTTCCCGAAACTATCCCACCGCCTTAATAATTATATTGGGGGGTGCTCGATGAATTATGCTTCCAGGATGACTCCCTCCCTTCGGCAGCCTATCAGAACCGATCGCACCTCTATCGACTTTGATGGCAAGTTCAGCCGCTAGCGAACCTCTACTTGAAACCTATAACAAAATGGTAGATGTCGTCAATTTATCTGACTGCAAAGAAAAACCTGCTAGACCTGCTAAATTGTCTATAGCTGAACAAGTTTTAATGACTTTAGAGTATTATCAGGAGTATCCTTCATATTTTTCTTTGGCGGCGGGGTGTCTGTGAATCAACTGTTTGTCGAACTCTTCAAAAAACGGCTAAAATTTTAAGAGAACATCCAGAATTTCATCTGGCAGGAAAGAAATCTTTATTATCGCCACGACAAAAAAATCGCAATGGATGCAACAGAAAGTCCAATTGAGCGACCTGAGAAGAAGCAAAAATAGTGGGAAGAAAAAACAACATACTGTCTTATTCCAAGTTTTTGAGGGATCATGTCGCCCCTGAAGCACAAAGCTTCCATCCAATCGCACCTCAGACATGGATCCCAGGTAAAATTGTCTCCCGGACATCTTATTGACAACAAACAACTGACCACTTACAATTGTTTCAGATAGCTGAGAAGATCCGCCATTTCTTGGGCAGTGGGTTGAAACTGGGGCATTGGCGGCGTTTTACCACTGGTCACCTGAGCGACTAGCTGCCGCCGGGACTTGCGTTGCGAGACCCCTTCCAGGGTCGGCCCTACTTTACCATGAGCTTCCCATCCATGACATCCAGCACAGTTCATTTGAAAAATGGCATGACCCCGCTCGCAAGAGCCAGTCAGACTGAGAACAGTTTGCACGTAGGGGTCTTGCTGTTGAAACTGCTGATACCCGATAAGGCCTGCGCTGATTGAGAGCACAATTACTATAGCGAAAGGCATTAGCCGCAAAATCACAACTAAGCCAACTTGATTATAAAGCACATCGTGAAGTTTCTGCAATTAAATTTTTCTCCTCAGCCCCATGTAACTCTTGTCAAGGCAAAGGACAGGACCAATCCGCCGTGTCTCCTGGGTAGTGCGAGTACGATGTTCCCGCCGTGTCTCCCCTTTTGTGCGAATAGCGCTCCCAGGAGACACGGCCAGGGTAGTGCCCTTAGCGCTCCCAGGGAACATTGAGATCCCAGGAGACACGGCTGCCTGGCTGCCTGAGGAAGGTTCAAAAGGATGCACCCAGCTACTACGGCCTGGAACACCAGCGTCCACAAACATTAGCTAACCTATGGGCAACTATACTTTTAACTTAACTTTTAATAACATATTTTAACATTTTACTCTGGTAAAAACGAATTTAACTGGGGCCGCAAGGCCAAAATTGTTAAATTTTGTTGCAATAGGTTATAGTATATCATAACCTGTGCGATTCGTTCCGGCGTAAGTCTGAAATATGACGATAGTCGGGCTGGTATTACACCAGCAACTCTGATTCCATGGAGGTTGAATTCCTCCCGTCCAGGTATAGGACTGACACTGGCCCACCGTTCCGGAAAAATCGGTGCTGCAGAGCAACATCGCCGTGGTGCTGAGCGAGGGTAAATGTAGGATAAGTCCCCAGTCGCGGGGGCGACACGCTTCGCTGCTAGGACAGAAACTCATTAGAGCAAGCGAATCCCTGTAAGCGTCGTCAATATTGACATGCGTAAGAAAGACGGACACGCATCGTACAAAACGTACATGTAGTTGCGTATCAGTGCTGGGTTTTCACTGATATTATACCCGAAATGCTACCGGCGTATAGGGGAGACCTAAAAGTTTCGCGAAATGGAGTCTGAAAACGAGGTAACCCCCGTGGTTCTATCCTTTAGTCCCTTTGGTTTCTTTGGTTTTGTGGGATAAGCCAGATGTGAAGTGAAAGCACCTTCCCTACGGTAGCGATGGCATCAATCTGTAAAGCGGGAAGGAAAGGCGCAATGACTGGTAGCCTAA
>JACOMV010000252.1 GCA_014324065.1 Hormoscilla sp. SP12CHS1
CAAAATTAATTCGCGAGATTCTCGAAGGTCATGCTAAGATTGGATACAGTCACGGCGATATCCAAAGCTACGCGATCGCAGATTATCATCAAACTCATTTTATGCTAATAATTGTTGGCTGGGATGGCGAACGTAGAGTTCACGGCTGCATTACCCACGTTCAGATTATCGATGGTAAAATATGGATTCAACGGGATGGGATCGAAGATGGCATCACCGATGAATTGGTGGAAGCAGGGTTCCTAAATCAGATATCGTCCTGGGGTTTCATCCGCCAGATGTCCGTCCCTATACCGGTTACGCCATCTCCTAACCCTGATGAAGGCGCGATCGCCCTCAATGGATTGATTGCTTTTTCTCACTTCACCCTTCTACTTCTTCTGTTTCAGAGGCGGATATGCAGGTTGATGGCGCGCCTCGAAACCTGGTTCCCGCCTGGTAACGCGCGTGGGTTTTAACCCACGGCGGGCCATGAGGCTAATCTCCAATGGTGCAAGATCTCAGTTAAAACTCATATCTTGCACCATTCTCAACTAGAGGCGGAGCCTCGATAACTCGTTCCCTGGCTCCCGCCAGAGAACGAGGGTAAAAAAAGGTATACCTTTTCCATAAGGCTTTCAGCCGGGGGTTGCAAACCTCCGGCTAATAGCTAAAGTCGGTTGAAAACCGACTGAAAACATTTTTGATTTTGCACCAGAGATGGGCGCTCGGGCCAACCTAAATAGGGCGATCGGGTCCGAGCGATTTGAGAGTATGTGTGACGTTGGAAAGTACCGCACAGTATGGCCTGTTGCAGGTCGGAGAGCGGTTCGCCGGTCTTAGCGTAAACGATGTCGGAGGCGAGGCTGAGGAAATCTTCAAGTTCCATAGGTTCATCGCCAGTGCATAGGTCCGGTAGATACTGGGATTTGCTCTATTGTAATCCAACATAATCTGCATTTGCTGCAAAATATGACATTTACTGACATATTTAGATGGTCGATGATTGTGAAATTGATTCCTCAGAAGAGAGTAAAAGCTCTTTGGGTTCAGTTCAAGTGGGGTGTGGTCAAAACCCGTTGGTAGGAGACGGAGTAGCCCGAACCCGTTCCCAGGCCGGTGTCTGGAGCATGCCGATGGCGCTGCGCTGGGCGCGCAGCGCATGTCCTTCAGGACATTGGATACAGTCACGGCGATATCCAAAGCTAAGCGATCGCCGATTCTCATCAAACTCATTTTATGCTAATAATTGTTGGCTGGGATGGGGAACGGAGAGTTCACGGCTGCATTACCCACGTTCAGATTATCGATGGTAAAATCTGGATTCAACGGGATGGGATCGAAGATGGCATCCCCGATGAATTGGTGGAAGCAGGGGTTCCTAAATCAGATATCGTCCTGGGGTTTCATCCGCCATATGTCCGTCCCCATACCGGTTACGCTATCTCCTAACCCTGAGGAAGGCGCGATCGCGGCCAATGGCCCAAAAAGCTATCGCTCTTTTTACCCGCTGTTAAGTTGTTAAATTGATATTGAGCGAATGCGAACAGTTGTTGGTGTAATCACCGTAAAAGCACCCGGTAATTCATCAGAGTGTTGGGCGATCGCCTCAGCAATAATAGTAGCCTTACTAGGATTGGGTAGTCCAGTCAATCTAACCAATATTACACCGAATGCAACGCGACCCAAACGAAACACTAACTCTCCAAAATCATTATCGGCTGTTAACAACAACGCGCCTTCCCTGTTAGCTAAATCTAGCACCACATCATCAGAAACTCCTGGTTCCATTTCCACAACGTACCAAACTACATGACCATCTTGCCGCAGGCGATCTACTATTGCCTGCTTAATATTTTCCTCTGCCAATAAATTCACGAAACCGCCTCCACAACGGGATAAATGACATCAGCTTTTAAGGCTTCAGCAGCAAACGCCAAAGCAGCTTGAATGTCGTCCCGCTTCAGTCGGGGATGCCCCTCCAACAGTTGTTCTGGAGTCTCTCCTGCTGCGAGACTTTCGAGGATAAATTCCACCGTAATACGAGTGCCACAGATGGTTGGTTTACCCATCATTATTTTAGGATCGGAGGCGATCAATTTTTGATATTGCTGCATAAAAATTTTTCCCTACATAAACTTGTCTTCTGCTATTGTAGCATAAGCGATCATAATCGCAGCCACTGCCAATAAGGGAGATCCTTCTTTCCTATAGGGACAACCCTAATTGTACCCAAAGCTATTGCTATTTCTTCCATATAGGCATTATCCCAATGACCGATCGGGCGAAGAAACTGCCTCTGTCACCTGGGGGTGGCGCCGGGGCACGGCGGTATGACATCGATCGTCTGAACCGAACATTTATTGATGCCGTACACCTACTTTCATTATTTTATCGAAGATAAAATTTTCTCCTCTTCTATCGCAGAGATTGGGTCCGAGAGCAATTCTGTAACTGGCGACAGAGGGTAGCCTAAAGGTTCTGGTATACTTCATCGTCATTACGCTTGCCTACCCTGAAAATTTCCACCTCACCTTCGTTAATTGTGTAAAGAATTCTAAACTACCCTTGATCGACACGGTAACTACCCTCGTAACCTTCTAATTTTTTACAATCTTGAGGCATAGGAGTTGCTTGAAGAGAAAATATTTTTTTTTCAGCTGCTTAAACTGCTTAGGTTGTAACTTATACAAAGTTTTCTCAGCAGCTTTTGTCAGTCTGATAGCGTAACGTTCAGTCATTCATAATACTCTCCATCGTAAAGTTCGTGCCGTGCAACTTGTTATAATTGGCAATTAAAGTTTCAGGGGTGACAAACTCACCATCATGTTCCGCTATAGCGCGACGCATGTTCTCAGAGTCTATCGCATCTTCTAAAGCCTCAAGCCGCTGGAGTTCCTCATAACTAATGATAGCCGCAACTGCCTGACCTTCTCGGAAGATCGTAATCTGTTCCCCACTGTCATCCACACCGGTCAGCAGTTCGGCCAAATGGGCTTGCGCCTCCATTACATCTACCTTTGTCATACCGCACAACTTCCTTTCATCTTACCTGCACCTGTCCCCCGATCGCCGCAGGCGCGCGCGCAGCGCGATCGGCCCTTGGCAGACTTAGGGGCAGAGAGAGGTTGTTGGACTGATATTATCATAGCAGCTATAATTATACCCGCTGGAGGCTCAGCCTCCCAAGGCCGTTCCCAGTCTCCGGCTGGGAACGAGAAAAACCAATTTTGGCAGAGATTGGATCCGAGAGCAAAGCGATCGCAAATAATAGGGAGCGCTTTTCCACTTCTGAAAAAAGCGCTCGGCCACTTACAACTTCACCGAAGCTGTCCGTAATCATAATTAACTGCTAACACACCTATATGCTGCTCGTTAATAGGAAGATACACCACAAGCCAATATCGAAACTTGATGTAATGCGGGGTAACGGGGGTCATCAGAAGGAGCGCCTTGACCAACATAATATAAACCAGAAAGAAAATCCCGGAGCGGCTTCCGAAATTGCTGGGGTACGCAAGACCTGACATCATCCAACGCTCCTTGTTGCCAACTTACAAGCATTTAATCTCCAAAAACACTTTCAACTTCGTCAGAACTTGCCCACTCACCCCGCTTTGCTGCCTCTACAGCTCGTGCTAGTCGTTCGAGACCGCCATGAGTCATGGCATAGCCTTCCAGAAATCTCTCAGCTATAGTCGCAGTACTTGTTTGATGCAAGCTATCGACCAAAGCTTGATAATGTGCGGGACTGACAATATAAGCCACCGTTTCACCATTGTCAGAAATGAGAATATCTGACTCCTTCACCTGTTGTGCTATATTGTTAGCGTCCTTGAATTGACTAATTGGGAGGTGCTGTAAGGTAAAATCACGATCTTTAACAAGCTTGTCCATAACATCAGTGGTAATTTTAGTGCCAACTCTTCTATGATACTATCACATCCGTTCCCCACTGTCACCCATACGGGTCAGTAGTTCGGCCCTTGGCGGACGAGCGGGCAGAGCGAGGTTGCTGGACGAATATAATTATAGCAGCTATAATTATCAAATCTGTCCGCAGAGCCTCCGAAGGCCGTTCCTAGCCAGAGACTGGGAACGAGAAATATAATAATCTTGATTATCAATGACTATGAACGGGCCAGTAGAATTCCAAGACGCTTTTGACATCATTGTAGTCGGTGCGGGACATGCAGGCTGCGAAGCCGCCCTCGCTGGATCCCGCCTGGGTTATCGTACCCTCCTACTAACTCTCAACCTGGATAAAATTGCTTGGCAACCCTGTAACCCAGCAGTAGGGGCACCCGCAAAATCTCAACTTACTCATGAAGTAGATGCCCTGGGAGGGGAAATTGGCAAAATGGCCGATCGCACGTACCTGCAAAAGCGGGTACTGAACTCATCCCGGGGACCAGCAGTGTGGGCGTTACGGGCCCAAACGGACAAGCGGGAATACTCAGCAGTAATGAAGCGGATAGTCGAAAACCAAACAAATTTGGCAGTTCGCGAAGCAATGGTCACGGACTTAGTTCTGGGAGCAAATGATGAGATAATAGGCGTCCAGACGTACTTCGGCGTGGCATTCCAATGTCAGGCAGTTATTCTCACCACGGGTACCTTCCTGGGAGGTAAGATATGGGTGGGAAATAAGTCCATGGCCGCAGGGCGGGCGGGAGAATTTGCCGCAGTAGGTCTGACAGAAACACTCAACCAATTAGGTTTTGAAACGGGACGCCTGAAAACGGGAACTCCCGCCCGGGTGGATAAGCGTTCCGTGGACTACAGCAAGATGCAACCCCAACCGGGAGATACCGAAGTGCGGTGGTTCAGCTTTGACCAGGAAGTGTGGGTAGAACGGGAACAAATGCACTGCTATATTACCCGGACGACTGCGGAAACTCATCGCTTAATTAGGGAAAATCTGCATTTATCTCCTGTCTATGGGGGTTGGGTAGATGCTAAGGGACCGCGCTATTGTCCTAGCATAGAAGATAAAATAGTCCGCTTTGCCGATAAGCAGTCCCATCAGATATTTATCGAACCGGAAGGGAGAGATATTCCCGAACTCTATATTCAGGGATTTTCCACCGGGTTGCCAGAAAATTTGCAGTTGCATCTGCTGCGCAGTCTGCCGGGTTTGGAAAATTGCATCATGCTGCGTCCCGCCTATGCAGTAGAATATGACTATCTGCCCGCAACTCAGTGCTATCCAACTCTAATGACTAAGAAGATTTCGGGGTTATTCTGTGCGGGACAGATAAACGGCACCACGGGTTATGAAGAAGCGGCGGCCCAAGGTATTGTGGCGGGCATAAATGCGGTGCAGTTGGTCCGAGGTCAAGAGATGTTAGTCTTCCCCCGGGAGGAAAGTTATATTGGCACTCTCATAGACGACCTCTGTACTAAAGATTTGCGGGAACCCTACAGGATGCTGACTTCCCGTTCTGAGTATCGCTTGCTGCTGCGATCGGATAATGCGGATCTGCGGATGACGCCTCGGGGTCGCGAAGTGGGCTTAATAGACGATCGGCGCTACTCGTTATTTACCAGCAAGTATGCTAAGATAGCCGCCGAGAAGGAACGTTTACAGGGAACGCGGCTGAAAGAACAGGATCCAGTGGGGCTGAAAATAGCCGCCGATACCCAACAAAAAATCAAAGGTTCTATTACTCTGGCAGAGTTGCTCAGGCGATCGGGCATCCACTACGATGACCTGGAACGCTATGGACTGGGGAACTCCCAACTGGTGTTAGCGGAAAAAGAAGCCGCAGAAATAGACATCAAATACGCAGGATACATCCAGCGTCAGCAAAATCAGATCGACCAAATAGTCCGGGCGGCGAACCGCCAGCTACTGGCAGACCTAGATTACATGGCCATAGAGACCCTCTCGAAGGAGTCCCGGGAAAAACTGGCCCGGGTAAAACCCCTCACCATCGGTCAAGCGTCCCGCATAGGTGGGGTTAACCCCGCTGATATCAACGCTTTGCTGGTATATCTGGAGATGCGTTCTCGCCAGCTAGCGACGGCGTAAAGGACAGTCTCCTGGCCCGCCGTGGGTTCAAACCCACGGCTAATAGCTAAAGTGGGTTAAAACCCACTGAAATCATTGTCAGATGCGGATGAGCGCCCACTTTTACGGTATTGCTGTCACCATATGCACGTGAGACAACTCAACCCCCCAACCGAAATCTACATACTCAACAGACAAACTTTCCAGTCGGTTTTAACCGACTTAAGCTATTAGCAGGGGGTTTGAACCCCCTGCGGGCTAACGGGACATGAGTATGGGAATTATCTTCTGCCATGGAAAATATACAATTGACAGCAGCCCTAGACGAGAATAAGCCATCTATGCCTGAAGATGCCAACAATAACCACCGGAAGCAGCCAGATATACCGGCCCTGGTCGATGGAAGCAGAGGCCGATCGGTTGATGGACGATCTATTTGAAGACATCGATCGGGTGCTAGATGGCGGCACAGCCCTCCCTAGGGAGCCAGTACAACCGGAATACCTGTATTTGCAGCCGATGGATATGCAGTCTATCGGCCTGCCACTAGCGCCCCATTTCCCCCAAGAGTCACTTGCGGTGAGGGAAGTCGAACCGCCAGTTGTACAAAGGACGCCAGCAGAAGAGTCGGCGTTGACTGAGGAAATAAAAAGTAGTGGGGAAATAGAAAGGGTTACTTCTACATCCGCAATAGACAGGCCGATCGCTGGTGAGGAAAACAGCAGTACCTCGGAAAGCAGAACGGCAAAACCAGTAAGCGATGTCTCCGGAGACATCGATCGATCGGTGAGGAAGCTACTGTTGCTGCTAGTCTCGACCTGCCTGGGGGTACCATTGTTATTATGGCTGGGGAGACAGGGAGTAATAGAGGGGCCAGGGTGGCAGAGTTTGTTTGTATCGGGTAGTGATGTTGTCGGTCCGTCCAGGGAAGAGATACAGGCACGGCTCGAAGCCGATGCCGATGCCCGGTTCGCGCAATATATGCAGCAAACTCTGGCATCGATCGACCAAAACGCACGGCAGCGCCAACAAGTCGCGACTCTGCCAGGTCCTCCAGCTAAGACTAATTTTATCTCTCCTGAATCAGCGACCAACAGGCAGTTTTCAGGGCTTAACCAGCTGCCGACAGTGCTGGAAAGAGTCTATATTCCCGTCTATCAGCCCCTGCGGCCTGCATCCCAGCCATCTCCCCTACCCCTACATCCCCCTCCCTCATCATCGGATGTAGCGGTGCTGTCACCCCCGCCCCCATTATCGAATATAACCCTGCTGCCGCCGTCCCCGATAGCGATCGCGCCAAAACCCATATCCTTACCTACCCCAGTTGCGCCCGACCCGCCGCCAGTGACATCAAATGCTACTCAGACTCTGGTGGGAATTATAGAATTGGGCGATCAGTCTACGGCCTTATTTGATATTGATGGAGTGACCCATCGCTTCCGAGTGGGAGACAATAAGTAATAGGACAAAATTAATTGCATGAGATTGCGGGAGCAGTCCCTGCGTTACAAGCGTTTCCAGCGTTCTGGCGCTATAATTAATTTTGTCTAACTACTTATTTGAGAGAGTGGCTGGACATTGGTGGAGATCTCACAACAAGAGGCGATCGTGGAGCGCAATGGCCAACTGCGCTCCATCTATGTAGGACAGAAGTTATGATAACACGTAGGGCGGGCGTCTCGCCTGCCCGGGGTCGAAACGTAGGGCTTGTCTCACCTGGGTCGGTTATTATAGGAGTTGTAAAAGTGGGCATATTTGAAGATTTCAGCCGTTTTTTTGAGAACAGATTAGATGATTTTCTGAGTAAGAATCCCCATTTAGAACTATCAATCTTAGAAGAACAATTGCAACAGCAAGAGGAAGATACCTTGCGATTGATTGCCGATTTACAAAAGCAAGAAAAGAAGTTGCAGGATGAGATACTGACTACAGTTCAAGAAATCCAGCGCTGGCATAACTGGGTAAATAAGGCGCGGGAGAAAGGAAGGTTAGATTTGGCCGCAGCAGCGGCAGAAAGGGAAGCGGCCCTGCTACGTCAAGGAAATCAACTCTGGGGTAAGATGCAAGGGTGCAAAGAACGCATCGAACAAGCGAAGGCTCTTTATCGTAAAATTAAGGAACGCTTGAAAGAAGTGCGAGTTAAAGCTACTCAGGTGGAAGCGGAACGTTATCGGGCCAAAACTGCTCAGCAGGAAACACCCCCAGGTTGGAACAAAAATTATAGTTTTGATAGCAAAGCAGATCCTTTACGGGAGAAGTTTCGCCAATGGGAAATGGATAATGAACTAGAACAAATGAAGCGCAATATGGGGAGTTGAATGGTGAATTGCGAATTGTGAATTGCATTTTTCCTCATAGCCATTAGCTAAAATGTAGGGCACCGCCCACCAAAGTTAGCGCTAAAGCTCAACAACAAACATTTTACAAGCATTTTACTGCGAGAAATCAAGCCGATAGCGCACTGAGACTGCGGTATCTGGGAAATCGCTAAACACTCCATCTAATCCTAAGAGCAGGAATTGCTCGTATTCTGCTTCTGGGTTACCTTTGTACTCGGGGGCGAGATATATTTTTTCATTTCTAAATGTCCAACTATACACCTTTAGATTAACTTGATGGGCATCCTGAATTAATGAGGTAGGGGCTAACAGATGTCCCCGTTCGTCAGTGGGGACAATTAAACGTTTGTAGGCTACTAATCTGCCTCATAAATAAATATCAATTTTCCCTGTGGGACATCTCTCACCCGCTCTCGGTAATCAACTCGCTGCTGTTGACCTGCTTCCGTT
>JACOMV010000253.1 GCA_014324065.1 Hormoscilla sp. SP12CHS1
GCTGAATTGGGTCTGCATTGAGTATAGCTCTAGTTTAGCACAAAAATGTTCTACTTGTTTCCTGAACAAGCTGTAATTAACACGCTATACCGAATCCAATTCTATCAACAGTTTTACCCAACTAGAGGCAGAGCCTCTGCATATTGCGTTCCCAGGCTCCGCCTGGGAACGAGGGTGCGGTCACAAGTAGTTGATAGCCGGATGCATCGACGATGCGTGTAATATAGCCCGCACAGGCGGGCTTTGTTCCTGTAGCCGGACCCTTTAGGGTTCGAGCGGCGAGACCTCCTAACAACGGGTTTTGACCACACCCTGGGAACGAGGGTAAAGGGATGCACTCAATCAAGATTCGCTGCCTATCTCTAATAATACTTTTAACACGCCTCGCTGCTGGGCATGTTTGAATGCTGCTAGTCCTTCTTCTAGGGGATAGTGGGCCTGAATTAATGACTTGACATCGACTTGGTTTTGTGATAGCAAGTCTAGTGCGGGCTGAAAGGGACCGCAGCGAGAACCGATGAGAGTTATTTCATCTACCACCAGAGAAGAGGCATCGATGGTGATGTCGCCAGCGTAGGTGCTTTTGAGCACCAGGATGCCCCGGGGACGTAAGGCCCGACGGGCGATCGCCCATCCTTCGGGGTTGCCCGTACATTCTACGGAGATATCGAAGTATCCTGCTTGCACGGCATCGGCGAACCCTGTTTTAATGCCCTGAGCCTCTAGGTTCGCCAGCTTTTCACTATGGCGACCAATTACTAGCAATTCGCAGCCAGTTAGGGCTAGGGTTTGGGCCACTAACTGCCCTAGTTTACCATCTCCAACTACTAGCAGGCGATCGCCTTCTGTTATCTTAACCTGCTGTTGAATTTCCAGAGCTGCTGCCACAGGTTCGGTAAAAGTTGCGACATCAGTCGAGACGCGATCGGGCACAGGATGAAGATTTGCCGCTGGCAAGGTAAGATATTCAGCAAAGGCTCCGTGGCGGTTAACGATACCGAGGATAGTGCGATTTTCACAGTGAGTGGGTTGTCCGGTGCGACAGAAGCGACAGTTGCCACAGGCGGCATTAATTTCTCCCACTACCCGCTGGTTAATCAGGTGTGATGGACCAAGTTCGACAACACCGACAAATTCATGACCTAAGATACCACTGTAGGGATAGTAGCCTCGAATCAGTTCTAAATCCGTGTTGCAGATGCCAGCACGCAAGACGCGCACCAGTGCTTCTCCCGGTGGCGGTTCCGGTACGGCAAGGTTGGTGCGCAGTTGCAGTTGGTTGTTTTCTAGCCAGAGTCCTTTCATGATCGGCGATCGGTGAACAGTTACCAGCTACCAGTTTACTGCCAGATCCTGCTAAGCGGTGTCTCCTGGGATCTCTAGAAGCACTACCCAGGAGACACGCTCCGGGCCCCCTCCGCTGCGAGACTCGATTGCTTCAGCCCCATAGTTTTTGGCAGCAAACTTCTGGGTTTTCTCCTGTCGAACCTTTGTTTTGTTCTGGTCCCTATACGAACTTCTGGTCTGCTCCCCGCAATGTCTCGGCGATGTCTCCCGGGTTTTCGCCGTGCCTCCGGGAGACATCGAACCGGAGAGGCAGCTTGACCGCTTGCGATAGCTTCACCGAACCGCCGATCGCTCTGTAGAACCCATAAAATGGTAATTTTGGCTAGTATTTTGCAGGCCCAGCAATGGAGTCCTATAAGCAATTGCAATTAAATAATAAATTCTGATAATAAATTTTGTTACGTCAATCCTCGATCTAGGCGTTCCATCGGGTCTTTTTCCCTTAATATCAAAAGATAAGCAAACCCTGACGGCAGACTGGCGCATTAATTCCGGCGTAGGACACCTATTAGGGAAACTTATCATTGAACAATCGCGATTACTGGAGAGGAACAGAGCATGGCAACTTACAAGGTCACCCTGAAAACGCCCGATGGCGATAATACTATTGAGGTGCCTGACGACCAGTACATCCTGGATGTAGCGGAAGAGCAAGGATTAGATTTGCCCTACTCCTGTCGGGCCGGGGCTTGCTCCACATGCGCTGGCAAGATAGAGTTGGGCACCGTGGACCAGTCCGACCAATCTTTCTTGGATGACGATCAGATGGAGGCTGGTTATGTCTTGACCTGCGTGGCCTACCCCACCTCTAACTGCACCATTGCAACCCACCAAGAAGAAGCCCTCTACTAAAAGGTTAATTGGCGATCGGTAATGGGTCTAACTGGAATCCCCCATTTCCCCGTGAGCGAATAACCGATACAAGAGAAAGAAGTAGAAAAGGAAGAGGCTGTGTCCCCCCCGGGGGACACAGCAAGGTGTATTGTTGATTGAAAATTGAAAATTGAAAATTGAGAAGAGAAAATTCAGAATTGCTCCATTTTCAATTCGCCATTCGCAATTAGTCATTTTCCATTTTCAATTCGCCATTCGCAATTAGCCATTAGCTATTTGCCATTCGCAAATACAAATGCAAAAGTGAGATGCTCCCTTGTGATTTACCCCAAAATGGCATGCGGAGAAATTTACCAAAAATGGCTGTCTGGGACGTAAAATAGTGTAAGATAGAGTGAACAGATAAAATATCTTGCTGGCCATAAGAGCCGGCGAGACCCAAGATATATGCATAACTTTTTTTGAGGAAGTAAGAAATGACTCTTAATGCAAATGATTATGCAGCCCTTCAGGCTCTCTATGACCGCAATGGTGGAAAGAATTGGACGAACAATACAAACTGGGATGTCAGAGCTCGGCCAAAACAACCTGACCGGTATGCTCCCCTCTGAGTTAGGTTCCCTCAGCAATTTGCAAATCCTCGACCTGAACAAGAACTCCCTGAACGGTACGCTCCCCTCTGAGTTAGGTTCCCTCAGCAATTTGCAAGAACTCAAGCTGTTCTGGAACTCCCTGAGCGGTACGCTCCCCTCTGAGTTAGGTTCCCTCAGCAATTTGCAAATCCTCGACCTGTACAAGAACTCCCTGAACGGTACGCTCCCCTCTGAGTATGGCTCCCTCAGCAATTTGCTCCACTAGTGGGGCGATCAGTGGCACCCCTACTGAGTCGGGCGATTTTGCTGTGACGGTAACGGTATCGGATAGTGCGGAAGGCCAGGTAGAAGATGAATTTAATATTGCGGTATCGCCTATTCTGAATGCCGATGATTATGCAGCCCTTCAGGCTCTCTATGACCGCAATGGTGGAAAGAATTGGACGAACAATACAAACTGGGATGTCAGATGATGTTGATCAGTGGCATGTAGTGGACTCACGGGTGACGAAAATCGAGCTCTCGACTTCCATTAAGGTCGTGGCTTCTGAGGAAATCTTGGCAACTTTGTCGGGAATTGATCCTGAGGTTATTACGGCGGATGATTTTGTTTAGTTACGGTAACGCCGTTGTTCTCCCTGGACTCTTTTCGTTCTCGCCTAACGTAGTCAAATACGGAACGCTAGGTCCCGCGATCGATTAGCTAAAAACAAAAAGCGCTCTCCTTCGAGGGGGGCGCTTTTTTTGTGCTATAGTCATGAGTATATCATCAGAACTATGATTAATTGTTGGAGAAATTGCCCCTCAGGGCAATTCGACGGCTTTCATTAAGGTCGCGCCCCCTATATGGTTCATACATGTTGCTCGCAAATGGGCGAAAGTCCTCTTGCCAATACCAAGTCAAATAGCAAAGTAAACCGAGAAGCGTTGAGGCAGATCCTCTGGCATAGCGCAGCCAGGGAACGATGAATTTTTCATTTTCCATCACTCATTCATCTCCTTGTAGGTAGCGATCGCTGAAGGAGATATGCGGTTGAGATATCGGAAAATCCAATACTTAAAGATGGTATCCAAAATTACGGGAAAGGTGGCACAATGCTTGTAGGTAAAGCACCGTCCGACAAGCACTACGGACGGGATGAGAAAGCTTTTAGGCTCTAGATATGCGGCAGAAAACTGGCGATTCGGTGAGGCATGGGGACAGACCATCATCAAATCACTACATGTTTATCACTACCCTTTTTTTCAATAGAACCGGTGCCTGTCTCCCTCTCTCCCCGATTTTTCGGACCGTCCGCGGACCGATCGCTCAAGGGGTGTGGTCAAAACCCGTTGAGCGTGCATGGGATCTCCCAGTCGCCAGATCCCCCCAAACCCCCCCCCTTGGGGGGATCCGGCGCAACAAATGCATGACCACACCCTCGCTCAAGGGCTGACTGAGAAAGGCAAGCCGTCAATGGTGTCTTGAACCGGTTCTACCGGACAAACTTCCTAAGAAAGAAGAGCGCTAAAGAGCTGATGACCAAGGAAAAGAGCTTTAGCACTGATGACCAACAAACGCTGATGCCAGGAGGCGGACTTGAACCGCCGACACGAGGATTTTCAGTCCTCTGCTCTACCAACTGAGCTATCCCGGCGCAATCTTTTTTACTGCTTTAGCTAATATAACACTCTCGATCTGAGTTGGCAACCCTTTTTCCCAAAAAAAGAAAAAATTTTTTTCTGGCACCGGATCGCGCCTGTGTCAGGAACTAGAGAACTGGGCGCAGGCGCGTCAGTTTCAGGGTAAAGTGGCCACCCCGCTTTTCCCCAAAGGCTCGCACTCGGACAATATAGCTACCAGATTCGACGATCCTAGCAAACAGCAGGGAGTTGGTGCTACCGTCGGGACCATCATCATTTTCCGCCACCGTCGAGCCATTGGCATCCAGCAGCGTGACGATCGTGTCGAACTGGTCGCTAGTCAGGTCGATGGTGATCTGGTCTCTCTCCTTTAAGATAACGGTGTAGTCTCTGGCAAACCCACTCTGGCCAGTGGGAATATCATTGTCCGAGAGGGTATCTGTAATCTCATTGCTGAATGGCAGGGGTTTGGGATTATATATCCGCAGTTGCGCCTCTACTGCCCCCGCACTCATACCCATAGCTAGTAAAACCGTGGTGACTACCGAGAGGCGATCCCACCGGGCAGCAAGAATGTTAAGCATGAAATTGTCTATTGGTCAAATTGCTCGTCATTTTCCCCCAGGGAAGCACTAACCAGTAAATAGTTTTCTCTGGTAGCTTCTCATTTTAGCCAGTAATTCCACAACTCGCCAACTGGTGAAAGTATCGCATTTCCGGTTAAATGTAGCTACTATAACAAAATATTCTGGTAGTTTAACTGTTCCCTCGTTCCCACGGCTCTGCCTGGGAACGCACGCGATTCTCTTCACTATTATGAAACGCAGAACAATTCTTCGCAACAGTGCCCTTGGTGCTGCTACCGTAGCAGCAATAGGAGCTTGTAGCGGTCCTTCGGTTCAGACGGCTACCGGCGAACTGCCTACTCTCAGATGGCGGATGGCAACTAGCTGGCCTAAGTCCCTCGATACGATCTTCGGAGGGGCCCAAACCGTGTGCGATCGGGTCTCTGACATGACAGGGGGACGCTTTACCATTACTCCCTTTGCTGGCGGCGAGATCGTGCCAGGCTTGCAAGTGCTGGATGCTGTCCAACAAGGGACAGTCGAATGCGGTCACACGGCTAGCTATTATTATATTGGCAAAAATCCCGCCCTGGCATTTGGCACTGCCGTGCCCTTTGGTCTGACGGCCCAGCAGCAAAATGCCTGGCTGTACCACGGCGGCGGACTGGAGGCCATGCAGAAAATTTATGCTGACTTCAATGCGATCGATTTTCCTGCTGGTAACACCGGCACCCAGATGGGAGGCTGGTTTAAGCGGGAAATTCAATCAGTTGCAGACCTGAAGGGACTGAAAATGCGCATCCCCGGACTGGGGGGTAAGGTGATGGCCCGTTTGGGAGTGAATGCTCAGGTGCTGCCGGGAGGAGAGATTTTTCTGGCCCTGGAGAGGGGGGCCCTCGATGCTGCTGAGTGGGTAGGGCCCTACGATGATGAAAAGCTGGGTTTACATAAAGCGGCGAAGTTTTACTATTATCCGGGCTGGTGGGAGCCTGGAGCTACCTTAGAGGTGCAGGTGAATAAAGCTGCTTGGGACAAGCTACCCAAAGAGTATCAGCAAATTTTTCAGACCGCTGCCAAAGAGGCCAATCTGAATATGCTAGCCAGTTACGATGCTAAAAACGGTGCGGCCCTGAAACGTTTGGTCGCTGGTGGCACCCAGCTGCGGCCCTATTCTCGGGAAATTCTGCAAGCAGCCGAACGGGCCTCTTTTGACTTATATGAAGAAGATGCCAGCAAAGACGCTACATTTAAACAAGTCTACGAACAATGGAAGGATTTTCGCGCCCAGGTCTATGGGTGGGATAAGGTCAATCAGCTCAGCTTCGCCAACTTCGCGATGACTGATAAATAATATGTAGATCCAAGGAGATCCTGCAAGAGATGAGCGAACCACAAGCCGCGAGCGAGCTATTTCGCGCCGCTTACGAAAACCGTTATACCTGGGATGAGAATTTTCCTGGTTACAGCGCCGATATCCAGGTCCAGCAAGGTGATGAAGTCTACACTGGCAAGATCGGCATCAACCACGACCTGACGGTAGAGGTCTCTGGTATCCCTGACGAAGAGGTGAAAAAGGGGATATTGAACCAGCTCAATGATGTCATTACTCACCGCAAACGCACACTCCCCGAGCAGGCCCACGGGAAAAACCGCTTTACCACCGGAGCAACAGACGGCACCGGGGCTGTAGAAATTCTGGTTGACGGCGGTGTCTGGAACATGCCGAATTACAAAGTGCGCGATCGCACGATCTGCTACGTCTATCAGGTAATGGGTGAGATGACCTTTGTTATTGATACTCACGAGTGCCTGGATACGGGTGCAGGTTACCTGCCAACTCGGTATGATGCTGTCTTCCGCAATTCCCAGACAGGTGATGCCATCCAGTCAGTGGAATTTGACGACACCTACTCCCAAATTGGCGATTACTACCTGATCGTGTCCGAGAGCTCCCACCCATGTCGGAGCGCTCGTAGGCGAACGACAGGGTGGGCGTCTCTGGACACGATTGACACATCAGCAGATCCGCACCGATCGCCAAGGTGAGTTGACGGGCACCTCGTGTGTTTGACTACTCTAACGTGAAGCTTCACCAACTAGCTAAGGTCTAGAAATTAACAGTCTATTTCTAGGGAATAAGCTAGGATCGAATCGGAATTGGATAAAGTAATTAGAGGTAACTATGTCTCAAGCAACATTAGAAGCCCCATTAGAAGGCCCATTGGAACTCACGCCCGAGAACGTGGAAACGGTTCTTGATGAACTGCGCCCTTATCTGATGGCTGACGGCGGTAATGTAGAGTTGACAGAGATTGACGGTCCCGTTGTCAAACTGCGGCTACAAGGTGCCTGTGGTTCTTGTCCGAGCGCTACTATGACTCTGAAAATGGGAATTGAGCGCCGCCTGCGAGAGTACATCCCCGAGATTGCTGAAGTGGAGCAAGTGCTGTAATTTAAGGTAAAACCATTTTCGGGTTTTGTGGTTCAAAGGCAAAAGAATCAGCTCTGTTTCTTTTGCCTTTGACGTTTTTAATGTTTTAATGTATCTTATGTCTCATCCCCTTTATATCGCTTTTATCTGGCATCAGCATCAGCCCCTCTACAAAAGCAGGGTGACCGCTCGCTATCGTTTACCCTGGGTGCGCTTACATGGTACAAAAGATTATCTAGATTTGGTACTGCTGCTGGAGAGTTACCCCAAACTGCATCAAACGGTGAATTTGGTGCCCTCGCTGATAATGCAAATTGAAGATTATGCTGCTGGTACAGCTTTCGATCCTTACTTGGACCTGGCCCTGATGCCTGCCGAACAGCTGGATAAAGAACAGCGCAAATATATCATAGAGCATTTCTTTGATGCCAATCACCATACTCTCATCGATCCTCATCCCCGTTACGCCCAACTATATAATCAGCGCCAAGAAGAGGGACGCACCTGGTGTATGCAAAATTGGCAAGCAGCAGATTACAATGATTTGTTAGCTTGGTATAATCTGGCATGGTTTGACCCGCTGTTCTGGGATGACCCGGATATTGCTGGCTGGTTAAAGCGGGGTAAAGATTTTACTTTGGGCGATCGACAGCGGATATATTCTAAGCAGCGGGAAATATTAGGTCGGATAGTCCCCCAACATCGGAAAATGCAAGATGCAGGTCAGTTGGAGGTGATGACAACTCCTTACACTCATCCGATCTTACCTTTACTGGCGGATACAGATGCAGGTCGGGTGGCGGTGCCGAATATGACTTTGCCCGCAGAAAGATTTCAATGGGCTGAAGATATACCGAGGCATTTACAAAAAGCCTGGGATATGTATAAAGACAGGTTCGGACGGGAACCGCGCGGACTATGGCCTTCAGAACAATCTGTCAGCCCAGCTATGTTACCAGATGTAGCTAAACAGGGGTTTAAGTGGCTGTGTTCGGATGAAGCGGTTTTGGGTTGGACTCTGCAGCATTTCTTTCATCGAGATGAGGCGGGAAATGTCCTGGAACCAGAGTACCTCTATCAACCTTATCGCTTGCCGACGCCTTTTGGAGATTTGGCGATCGTCTTCCGAGACCATCGCTTGTCCGATCTGATCGGCTTTACCTATGCGGGCATGGAACCATCTGCTGCTGCTGCTGATTTGGTGGGACATTTGCAGGCGATCGCCCGCAGTCTGATCCACAGACAGGGTGATGGCGGCAGTTCACTGGCACAACCCTGGTTAGTCACCATTGCCCTAGATGGAGAAAACTGCTGGGAATTCTATCAGCAAGATGGCAAGCTATTCTTAGAAAACCTGTACGATCGCCTGTCGCATCACGAGGATCTGAAGTTAGTAACTGTATCGGAATTTATCGAAGAATTCCCGCCCATAGAAACCATCCCAGCGGAAAAGTTACACAGCGGTTCGTGGGTAGATGGCAGCTTCACTACTTGGATCGGAGACAAGGCGAAAAACCGCGCCTGGGACTTGCTGACAGCAGCGAGGCAAGTTTTAGCGAAGCATCCCGAGGCAACGGCAGAAAATAATCCCGAAGTTTGGGAGGCCCTCTACGCTGCTGAAGGTTCTGACTGGTTTTGGTGGTTTGGGGAAGGTCATTCTTCCAACCAAGATGCTATTTTCGATCGACTTTTTCGCGAACATTTGATAGCTATCTACGAGGCATTGAACGAACCCGTTCCTCCAGAGTTAAGGAGTCCTGTGGAACTTCACGAGGCCAGAGGAGACCATCGACCGGAAAGCTTTATCCATCCTATTATCGATGGCATTGTCGATGAACAAGAATGGGATAAAGCGGGGCGGATGGAAATTGGCGGTGCCCGGGGAACAATGCATCGCAGTTCTGCTATCCAGCGCCTCTGGTATGGAGTCGATCATATCAATTTCTATGTCAGGGTAGATTTTAAGAGTGGCGTGCAACTGGGTAAAGATTTGCCCGACCAGTTGAACTTGCTGTGGTTCTATCCCGATCGACCGATGGTAAACAGTCCCATGCCCCTGATAGATGTGCCTGATGTTGCGCCTGCGAACTATCTATTCCATCACCATCTCGGGATTGATTTGCGAGCGCTCTCTTGTTGGTTTCAAGAGGCCCGGGAATTTTATCAATGGTATAATCTTTCCACCCGCGCCCAAGTAGCTTTCCAGGATTGTTTGGAAATAGCAGTTCCCTGGGCAGATTTACACGTACCTCCAGATTGGCCTCTGCACTTGGTGTTAGTGCTTTCCTCCGAGGGACTGTTCCGCGAACAGGTGCCCGAACAGTCTCTGATCCGGATCGAAGTGCCTTAAGTTATTAGCTAATTGCGTTTGGAGAGATCTTTCTTTATCCCGCCTTGGGTTAAAACCCTCGCGTAACCAGGCGGTCGCCAGGTTTCGAGGCGAAAGTCGGTTTTCAACCGACTAAAAACATGGTCTGTTAAGCTAGTCTGGGATAATATGACTTTTTCATAGGTTGGGTTTCGTGTTTCAACCCAACTGGATTATTCTGTTCAATGTAGGCACTAATCTCATTTATATCTTGCAAGGCTTGGAGGGAATGAGGGATCGCGTGGCAATGTAGCGTAGGGGGTGTGGTCAAAACCGGTCGGTAGCCCGAACCCTAAAGGGCCCGGCTACAGGAACAAAGCCCGCCTGCGCGGGCTAGATTATAGGCCCCCTTCGGGTTATTAACTATTTGTGACCGCACCCCAGCGTAGGGGGCCCGGAGCGTACGGGGGCTATATACATGTATCACCAGATGCTCTCTTCGCAGCGGAGGGGGCGTTACCCGGAGAGCTGGCTTCGGGCTATCAATTACTTACAGCTTGTTCGCTATTTAATTAGTACAATAACAGCATTTAGTAAACCAGTTCTTAAACGTATTTGTTCCCATCA
>JACOMV010000254.1 GCA_014324065.1 Hormoscilla sp. SP12CHS1
AGCTGAATTGGGTCTGCATTGAGTATAGCTCTAGTTTAGCACAAAAATGTTCTACTTGTTTCCTGAACAAGCTGTAAAAGCATATTTTTATGTGTTGTATTTTACCAGAAGTAGCCGATACGCGCAGCGGAGGGGGCCCGGATCGTGCTGGGGGCGCAGCCATTCTCGGCTGATGATTTAATAATTTGGCTTGCCTCCGATTTTTCCGGAATGGTGCGGGCAAAATTTACACGCTGCTCGGGTAAACCGCAAGAGATTGACGCAATTTGGCGGCTTCAGCTAGGAGAGATTCGGCAAAGGCGTAGGCTTGAGTGGCTGATTGTCCCCCTGTCAGCTGTGCTAGTTCGGCGCAGCGCTGCTGGTTGTCGAGTTCTTTAACTCGGACAACGGTGCGTTCTGTTTCCGACATTGGCTGCGGTATGACTTGTTTGTTGACGTGGAAGTGATGGTCGGCCATCGCTGCCACAATGGGTTGGTGGGTGACACAGAGGACTTGGTGCCGTCCGGAGAGTTGATGCAGCTTGGAGGCGATCGCCCCTGCGACTCGACCAGAAACTCCGGTATCTATTTCATCGAATAGGAGAGTGCCAGCACCGTCTACCTGGGAGAAACAGGCTTTCAGGGCCAGGAGAATGCGGCTCATTTCACCTCCAGAGGCTGTTGTTGCTAAGGGTTGTAAGGGTTCTCCGGGGTTGGCGCTCAACTCAAACACGACCCGATCGGAACCAGAGGAGCTGAGCGTACTTGGCGTCAAAGTTACCTCAAACATTACATTCTCCATAGCCAAGGGTTTGAGCTGTTCTACCAGATGGGTTTCCAAATTATCTGCTGCTGCTCGCCGCTCCATATGTAGCTTTGAACAGGCGTCATTTAGGTAATGCTTCGCCTCTTCATAGCTTTTTTCTAGCAGTTCCAGGGTCTGACTGTCACCAGTCAGTTCTTCTAGTTCTGAGGAGATGCTCTGGTAATGGGCGATCGCCTCTGCGAAAGTCGGACCATACTTGCGGGCTATCAGCTTGAGTTGCCGTATTCTCGCTTGTATATCTTCCAGTCGTTGGGGGTCACTTTCCAGGGCCGTGCCATAGGAGAATAGCTGTCTGCCTGCTTCGGTCACTTGAATACGGGCCTGAGAAACCATTTCTAGAATCCCTTGCAGTGAATGATCGTAGCCGATCATCTCGGACATTATTTTCTCGGCTTTACCCAGCAAGTCTGCTGCTGCCACCGTTCCGGAAAAATCGGAGTCCCGATCGCTTTGGTATATTGCTTGATATACCTGAGAGCACTGCTGCTGCAATTCTACGCTGTGTGCTAGTCGCTGGCTTTCTTTTTCTAGCACCTCCAATTCATCAGGGCTGTCTAGGTTAGCAGCTGTTAGTTCCTGTAGTTGGTATTCTAGCTGATCTATTCTTTGTAGCCGCACCTGCTCCGATGTCCGCCGCTGTTTTAGGGCCTCTCTTGCTTTTTCATAAGCATCAAAAGCTGCAGCCACCGCATCGCGCATTGACAGCACTGCCTCCCCGCCGTAAACATCCAGCCATTCCCGCTGGAGTGCTGGTTGCCCTAGTTGTACCGTTTGACCTTGAGCTGTGATTTCTATTATACGAAAGCGCAATTGCTCCATCTGCTGCCGGTTTACTACTATGCCATTCAGTCGCGAGCGCCAACGCGAGCGCCGGTTTTCTTGAGGATTGGCCAGTTCTCGGCTACAGACTAAGAACAACCCATCTAGCGGTTCAATTTCTTGCTCTTTCAGCCATTGGATCCCATTAGCATCCAGTTCAAAGGTTGCTTCCACTACTGAGCGATCGGCACCAGCACGGATGGATCTGCTGCTAACTTTGCCTCCTAAGGCTGCATCTATCGCTTCTAATATGATTGACTTGCCAGCGCCTGTTTCTCCCGTGAGTACTGTCATCCCGGCACTAAATTGCAAATCTAGACTATCTATCAGAGCAAAGTTTTCTATCCGCAGTCTGACCAGCATGGATTCGCTCATGTCAATTTTCCAACTGTCCTACTGTTCCGGTCAGTCGTGCCCAGAAATGCCCACCCATGTCGCGGGCAGATGGGCTACAGAGTGGGCTAATCTGATTAGAGCTTGCACAGTTCTATTGAACCACATTTTTCGCCAACTATCTCCGACTTCAGTCTAGTTGTCAAAAAAAGGGCTCTCTATCGTCCGCTGCCGGCGATAGAGAGCTAGAAGATAAAAAATGAAAATGCATTATGCACAGTTCTATTGAACCACATTTATTGAACATTAGCAAATTGTTACAATAGTTAACAATTGCAACTGGCAGACCAGATAAACATCCCATGAAAGTAACAGAGCCATCCCGACACCGCGACCCGACGGTCTCCGGTTCAGCGTTGACGTTCCCAGGCAGAGCCGTGGGAACGAGAGAAAAGGATTTAGTGACCAGAAACCACGGTGAAGCGCCAGCGCATCGGACGCGAGAACCGGTAACTGATATCATCCGTTACGATCCGGTGCAGTTGATAGCACAGTACCGCAGCCAGCCTCTAAAAGTGTGGGGGAGATGTTTGACAATTGTCTGGCCATTTATAAAGTTTGCGACTGGCTTGTGGTGGGACCGGTATGGGGGCCGGAGGGAAAAAAATGAAGTGAAACGAGCGGTCCAGTTGCGGGAGTTGCTGACCTGGTTAGGTCCAGCTTATATTAAGGTGGGACAAGCCCTATCGACGAGACCGGATTTGATACCGCCGGTTTATCTGGAAGAATTGACAAAATTGCAGGACCAGTTGCCGCCGTTCCCAAATCAGGTGGCTTACCGGTTTATAGAAGAAGAGTTGGGCGATCGCCCGGAGAATCTGTATGGGGAACTAAGCCCGGATCCGGTAGCAGCAGCGTCTTTGGGGCAGGTCTATAAAGGCCAATTGAAAACTGGTGAGACTGTGGCTGTGAAGGTGCAGCGACCGGATTTAAGCGAAAGGATCTCTTTGGACCTATATATATTACGCGGCTTGGCGGTTTGGGCGAAAAAGAAGATTAAACGGGTGCGTAGCGACCTGGCGGGGATCATGGATGAGTTTGGAGCGCGCATCTATGAGGAAATGAATTACACCCTGGAAGGACAGAATGCGGAACGGTTCGCTGAACTGTACGGCCATCTTCCCGATATTTACGTGCCCCGGATCTACTGGGAATATACTGGCCGTCGGGTGCTGACGATGGAGTGGGTAACTGGCACTAAATTAACTCAACTGGAGGCGATCGCGGCCCAAGGTCTGGATGCCCGTTACTTGATTGAGGTTGGGGTGCATTGTTCTTTGCGGCAACTGTTAGAACATGGGTTTTTTCACGCGGATCCGCACCCGGGGAATCTGTTGGCATCGCCGGAGGGAAAGTTGGTTTACCTGGATTTTGGCATGATGTCTCAGGTGAAGGATCACCAGCGCTATGGACTGATTGAAGCTGTGGTCCATCTGGTAAACCGGGATTTTGAGAGTTTGGCGAAGGATTATGTGAAGCTGGGGTTTTTATCTCTGTCCAGTGACCTGTCGCCGATTATTCCGGCCCTGTCAAATGTGTTTAATAATGCTTTGGGCGCTAGTGTGGCGGAACTGAATTTTAAGAGCATTACTGACCAGCTATCGGCTGTGATGTATGAGTATCCTTTCCAGGTGCCTGCTTACTATGCTCTGATTATTCGCTCTCTGGTAACTCTAGAGGGGATTGCGATTAATGTCGATCCGAATTTTAAGGTGCTGAGTAAGGCTTATCCTTATGTGGCTAGGCGGCTGTTGACCGATCCGGCTCCCGAGTTACGGGCTTCTTTGCGGGATCTATTGTTCAAGGATGGCAGTTTGCGCTGGAATCGTTTGGAGAATTTGTTGCGTAATGCTCGTGATAGTCGAGATTATGACCTGGATCTGGTCCTGAATCAGACGATCGACTTTGTTTTCTCCGATCGGGGGGCTTTTGTTCGCGATCGCCTGGTTGATGAGATTATTAAAGGGGTGGATACTTTTGGTCGGTATGCTTTTGCTAACGTCACTTACCAACTGCGCCAAAGGGTGGGGATGAATGGTCATCAACCGCCTGCACTGACAATAACTGAGATGCCCGAGCAGAAAAGCATGGATCATATTCAGAGAATTTGGGGCATACTTCAGGAAACTCGTGGCTTTGACCCGATGAAGATTTTACCTTTGATTCCCGAGCTGTTGATGAAGCGGGAAACTCAAGATATGGGTCAGCAAATTGCTGGTGGTTTGGCTCAAAGAGTGGTGGCCCGTTTTATCCGTGAGGTCTTGTTAACTGAAGAACCTGCTGACTTTGAGCAAAATGATCGGGCCGTTTCTCATGAGACAGAGCCTCTCTGAATTAGAGGACTACCGGTCCTGAGTCACGGAGCTACCGGTCCTGAGTCACCGGGCTACCGGTGAAACACTGGGCACAAAGGTGAAATTTGCCCAGTCCTGTCAGGGAATATGTATAGAAAATGGATAAATCTATGCATGTTGCGGCACTGAGTCAACAATAACAGTTTCGCTTCGAGGGTTCTGATTACGCGAGCAATCTTGTGGGAGAAGCTGGCCTATCCTTTGCTTGTCACGGCCTGTTGCAAACGCGGGCGATCGAGTCCCCGTTGTGCCAGCAGCAACCAAGATTCGATCAAGTCAGGGCCATGGACGTCACCAGTCAAGGCGGCGCGGAGACTGCGCATGACAAACCCCTTCTTCACCTTTTTCTCCTTAGTGATTTTCTTAATTATGTCTTTGGCGTCAGTTTCTGTCAGCTGCTGGTTATCGGTAGCATCCAGAATAGTTTGAATTACATCAGTTACACCCTCTTGCTGTAACTGGTCCCGCCCCGCCTCTGTTAGTTCAACAGCAGGAATAAAGAACATCTGACTCATAGACACGGCTTCTTCCAGACGAGTCAGACTCGGACCGATCAAAGCTGTCAGCTTTTCTAACCAGGGGCGATCGCTCTCTACATTAAACTCATGGCCCGCCCCTTGCCAATAGGGAATCAGCCAGTCGCACAACTGGTCAGCAGCTATCCGATGGATATACTGACTATTGAGCCAATTGAGCTTATCCCAGTCAAACTTAGCACCCGCCTGGTTGACCCGATCGAAGTCAAACTGCGGGGCCACTTTCTCTAAAGTAAAAATTTCCTTCTTCGCATCCGGTGGCGTCCAACCCAGCAGAGTCATGTAATTAGTCAGGGCCTCGGGTAGATAACCCATCTTCTGGAAATCAGAAATAGAAGTCACCCCATCCCGCTTGGACAACTTGTGTCCTTCTTGACTCAAGATCAGCGGCGTGTGGCCGAACTCTGGCACAGTCGAGGGCATGGCCTCGTAAAGCAAAATCTGTTTGGCCGTGTTAGCGATATGGTCCTCTCCCCGGATCACGTGAGTGATCTGCATGTCTATGTCGTCCACCACCACCGCCAGGTTATATAGAGGTTGACCGACTTCTCCGGCCTCAGAGGATCTGGCGATTACCATATCGCCGCCCAAGTCGCTACCGTGCCAGGTAACTGTTCCCCGCACTAAATCCTTCCAGACAATTTGTCTGTAGTCATCGATCAGAAAGCGAATCACCGGTTTGCGCCCTTCCGCCTCAAAAGCCGCTTGTTGTTCTGGACTCAGGTTACGATGACGGTTATCGTAGCGAGGCGCTTGTCCTCTGGCCTTTTGGGCGGCCCGCATTTCCTCTAACTCCTCGCTAGTGCAGTAGCAACGATAGGCTAATCCTTTATCCAAGAGAGTTTGCACTGCCTGCTTGTAGAGATCCAGGCGTTGAGACTGGAAAAATGGACCTTCATCCCAGTTCAGTCCCAGCCATTTGAGGCCCGTTATGATATTTTCAGTGTATTCCGGGCGCGATCGCTTTTCATCGGTATCTTCAATGCGCAGGATAAAGGTACCGGCATGATGATGAGCAAACAACCAGTTAAAGACTGCCGCTCTAGCGGTACCGATATGTAAATTTCCCGTCGGACTGGGGGCGATGCGAACTCTGACAGTCACTTCTTCTGCGTCTCCTAATCAACTATGCTCTGATAAATATAGTTCTTAGTAAGCATTAATGTGCTTGCGGGTTCGTAGCATTTTTCGTAGCTAGTAATGTTGTTATGGTTCTCTGGTGACTTCTTCTCCGGTGCGTGAATCCACAGAAGTAGAATCTCAAAACTATGGCTACAAGTTCGGTCAAGAAGAAGAAACCTACAATATCGTAGCAGATCACGGCTACTTCGGTCGCTTGATCTTCCAATGCGCTTCTTTCAACAATAGATAGCCGTTCCTTGCACTTCTTTTTGAGTGCCTGGCCGGCGATCGGTATCTGGTTCACCGCTCTAGGCGTGAGCACGATGGCCTTCAACCTGAACCGTTTCGTGCGATTCGTTCTCGCCTAACGTAGTCAAATACGGAACGCTAGGCCTGGTTTCATTAGCCAGGTAACTTTGGTACTCA
>JACOMV010000255.1 GCA_014324065.1 Hormoscilla sp. SP12CHS1
AGCTGAATTGGGTCTGCATTGAGTATAGCTCTAGTTTAGCACAAAAATGTTCTACTTGTTTCCTGAACAAGCTGTAAAGATATAGCTAGTGGGTTACTGGCGATTGCGATCGCAGAGCAGAATTATATTTTGTGGTTTCGACCGGAATATATTCAAACCGTCAATTGGGCCGGAGACCCCAATCAACCCATTGTCAAAACCATCTCCGACCAAGGAACTGTGCGTCTGACTCCTCGAGGGTCATTTGAGGAATGGAAAGAAATCGTGCGCTGCAAGTCCTTACCCTGGAAGCCCTGTGAAATTGAGGCGGCAGGGGAACTGAGGAATGCAATTATTAACATCGTCCTGCGTCAAGCCGACGAACTAGCCTCATTAGCGCGGGAACTAGAACGTTCCAATGCCGAATATGAAAAGTTTGCCTATGTCGCCTCCCATGACTTACAAGAACCGCTGAATCTGGTGTCCAGCTACGTGCAGCTGTTGGAGATGCGCTATATAGACCAACTCGACCAAGACGCCAAGGAGTTCATCGACTTTGCCGTTGAGGGAGTTACCCACATGCAAACACTGATTGATGACTTGTTAGCTTACTCGCGGGTAGGGACCAGAGGCAAGGAGTTTGTGCCCACTGCGGTTGAGACAGTATTAGATCGCGCCCTCACTAATTTGCAGATCCGGATCGCTGAAAGTGGGGCAGTCATTACCACCGATCCCTTGCCCACACTCAATGGTGATAGCACCCAACTGATCCAACTGTTCCAGAACCTGATCGACAACGCCATCAAGTTCGGCAGGGACCAACCTCCGCAAATTCACTTAGGAGCAAAACAGCAAGATGGTGAGTGGCTATTCTCTGTCCGGGATAATGGCATTGGTATAGATCCTCAGTTCGCCGATCGCATCTTCATCATTTTTCAGCGCCTGCAACCGCGAGACGAGTATCCCGGCACTGGCATCGGTCTGGCCATCTGTAAGAAAATAGTCGATCGCCACGGCGGGCGCATCTGGGTAGAATCAGAACTGGGACAGGGGGCCACCTTCTACTTCACGCTTCCAGTCCGGGAGCAATTGTGATAAGATGTTAAGTAGGGTAAAGTATTGTTACAAATATCCTTTTAATCCCGAATTTAACATCCAGCCTACGGTAAACATGCAAACAGTCACAATCAACCGCAAAATCCTGGTAGTGGAGGACAACCCTGCCCAGATCCGCTTAATTCAAGAAGCCTTGAAACAGAGTTCGGCCCCCCACGAGATAACTGCGGTCAACGATGGCGTAGAAGCAATGGCCTATCTGCGCCAAGAAGAACCCTACAGTGGGGTATGGCGTCCAGACATCATCCTGCTAGACTTGAATTTACCCAGAAAGAATGGTAGAGAGGTACTCGCAGAATTAAAAACAGACCCGCAGTTGAAACGTATTCCCGTGTTGGTAATGACAACTTCTAGACACGCAGAAGACATTGCCATCAGCTACGACATGCATGCCAATTGCTACATTAACAAATCAAGAAACTTGAAGCATTTATTGACAATAGTCAGAAGAATTGAAGAGTTTTGGCTGGACACCGTCACTCTGCCGGAGTAGTTGCGCAAACAGGGCAACTGTTTGCATTGAAATGAGAAAGATCATTTTATGCAGGATAAATCGATAGAGCTATTATTAGTCGAGGACAACGCTGCCGAAGCTAGACTACTGCAAGAGTATTTAAGGGCAGTCACGTCCAAGCAGTTTAGTCTGGTGCATGTCGAGGATTTGGCCGCAGCGTGCGATCGCCTGTCGTCCGAAAGCTTCGATCTCATCTTGTTGGATCTGACCCTGCCAGACAGCAAAGGGTTGGAGACTCTAGAAGCGATGATAGGTAAAGCCCCGAGCTTACCCATTGTCGTGCTTACGAACACCGACGATGAGGAACTAGCGGTTGAGTTGGTGCGGCGGGGGGCCCAGGATTATCTGGTGAAGCGGCAGGTGAATAGGGAACTGCTGGTTCGTTCTGTCTGCTATGCGATCGAGCGCAAGCAGGCAGCAGAAGCATTGCGCAAAGCCAACTATGAATTAGAGATTAGGGTAGCAGAAAGAACGACCCAGTTGGCAAAAACCAATGAGGAACTGAAAGCTGCCAACAAAGCCAAAAGCGAATTATTCACCAACATATCTCACGAACTCCGCACCCCTCTCAACAGCATTTTAGGCTTTGCTCAAGTGCTGCAACGGGCCGACAACTTGATACCCGAGCACAAAGAAAGCATCGACATAATTTACCAGTCTGGAAATCACCTACTGACCATGATTAACGACATCGGAAACCTCTCGAAAATAGAAGGGGGTAAAATGCATCTGGATCCGCAATATTTGCCATTGCCTGAGTTTCTGAAAACGGTGGTAGAAAGCTTGCGTATCAAAGCAAAAAAAAAGGGAATTTCCTTAACTTATCAACTTACCTCTTCACTACCCGCTGTCATCCATGCAGATGAAAAACGCTTACGACAAGTGCTGATTAACTTGCTGGGTAATGCCATTAAATTTACTGAAAAGGGCGGCGTGACTTTTAAGGTAGCAATGTTGCATGTCAAAGAGTCATCGGCATACCCAGAAGCCTCCATTAGATTTGAGATCGCAGACACTGGTATTGGCATAGCGCCAGATCAATTGGAAAAGATATTTTTCCCCTTTGAGCAGGCGGGGAACTCTCGGAACAAAGCTGAGGGAATTGGGTTAGGATTAGCAATTAGCCAAAAAATTGTCCAGATGATGGGTAGTATCTTACAGGTGCAGAGTCAGCTTGGGGAGGGAAGCGTCTTTTGGATGGATTTGGATTTGCAGGTAGTCACCGGCATACCCCGGTCTCATCCATCCCTTCCCGACTCCGAATAAAAGATAGAACTGGATGAATCCTTTGGTCAACAGTACCCCTTGCGCATTCTGCTGGTGGAAGATGCTCGCATTAACCAGAGGGTAGCGCTGATGATGTTCGAGAAGTTGGGGTATAACGCAGAACTTGCCAAAAACGGCAAAGAAGCCCTAGAAATGCTGCGCCGCCAGTCTTATGACGTGGTGTTTATGGACATACATTGGCCGGAAATGGACTCCCTGGAAGCTACTCGTCACATTTGTCAGCGCTGGTCAGAGTCGGAACGGCCTCACATTATTGCCATGACTCTACATGAGTAAACTGGTTCGACTGGAGACCATTATCCAAGCCTTGCGTGAATGCAGTCTGTAAGGAATCCTGTCAAATTTTCCAGATGGCTAATTGTCAATTGTTAATTGTCAATTAGTAATTGACAATTGAAATGCTCCCTTACAGACTTGGGATACAACCTACATTCCGCACGACAAAATGGATTACAAACGCTTGGTGATTTTGCAAACCGACTCAGATGATATCCGTATAAATATTTATACCTTGTGTTTGCCAAATTGCCGGATTTAGATCAATTCAAGATTGTCAACGATACCTGCGGTCATGCCGCTGGCGATCGGCTGTTGCGCCAGGTGACGGCCCTGTTGCAAAGCAGGGTACGCAAAACGGACATCCTCGCCCGTCTGGGGGGCGATGAATTTGGCCTGCTGCTGTCCCAATGCTCCCTGGAAGAAAGACGGACGGTGGCAACTCAGCTGTTGGATAGTATTGCGGCTTTCCGGTTTGTGTGGGAGACCCAAACTTTTACCATTGGGGTCAGCATAGGGGTGGTAGCCATTGATGCCAAGGTGCCCAGTTGTGCTGTGGTATTAAGTGCGGCGGATACGGCGATGTATGCGGCTAAGGATGGAGGTCGCAACCGGGTACATGTCTACCAAACGGACGATCTGGATTTGGCACAGCGTTGCGGAGACATGCAATGGGTGTCGCGGATCGTCCAAGCTCTGGAGGAAAATCGGTTCTGCTTGTACTCTCAAGTAATTGCTCCGATCCAGGCAGATACTGGCTATCATCATGAACTGTTGCTGAGGATGTACGATACCGACGGTCAGCTATTGCCGCCGATGGCGTTTATCCCGGCGGCAGAACACTACAATCTCATGCCAGCGATCGACAGGTGGGTAGTGCGGACTCTGTTTACCCATTTGTCCTTAACTAAGAACAAAGGAAAACATCTCTATGCTGTAAACCTTTCGGGAGTGAGTCTGAACTCCGACCAGTTTTTGGGATTTCTCACCGAGCAGTTTGCACTCCATCCGATCGATCCTCAGCAGATATGCTTTGAGATTACGGAAACCTCTGCCATTACTAACCTGAATAAAGCTGCTCATTTAATGAGGACATTGAAGGAACTTGGTTGTTGCTTTGCCTTGGATGATTTCGGCAGTGGCATGTCCTCTCTAGCTTATCTAAAAAACCTGTCTGTGGATTATCTGAAGATCGATCGGCACTTTGTCAAGAACATTGTCGAAGATCCGATTAATGCTGCCATGATCGAAGCAATTAATCGGATCGGGCATATAATGGGTCTGGAAACCATTGCTGAGGGGGTGGAAAATGAAGCTACCCTGGAAAAACTCAGATCCCTGGGAGTTGATTATGCCCAGGGTTACTCAATTGCTAAACCCCGCCCCTTGCCTTGTAAGTTAAATAATGTGGTGCCTGGGTATCCCCTCGCTTGTCCTATCCCCTTAAAGGTGGCGGTCTAATTTTAGGGGTTGATGGGGGGCAAGTTTTTTCACTTCCTCTGTCAAGTCTAGCCAAGGCTGTAATTGTCCCAGTTGGAAGGTGCGACTCATTACTACATATATGGATGTCTGGTCGCCACCTATACCTGCTGCCTGCACGGGCTGCCACGATCTGGTTTGCAATTCATCTGTTACATGCCACTGGTAATTTTTCCATCGCAACCGCCGGGAGAAATAGAAGGGTGCATCTTGTTTGCCTGTAATTAGCATTTTTTGCAGGAGTTTGCGAATTAAGTTAGGAAAAAACCGTCCGATGGTCAACATCATTACCCGCAGGATTAATAAGTTGACTGGGGTCATCTGCTTTTGCTTAGCCCACCCCAGTTGACCCGTAATGGTGATTTCCTCGGCACTTACTTGCACGTCGTAGTTATCGATCAGGTGACCTACGGCATTCTTTAGTTTACCTCCCGATCGCACTTGCAGGGAGAACTGGGTATCTGAAGCCACCAGTTTCTGGTCGCGAAACAGTTTGAACGCGCCGCCTTTATTCAGGGCGATATAGAGTACGGTCTGCGGACGGCCCGAAAAATCGGCATTTTCACGCCTGTCAATCAGTATTTGGGCGGACTTGAGCCATATTCTGCCGGACTTGTGCGGGACTGCTAGGGAGATGCGATCGACAAAATCTCGCCAGGTCAGGAGATAATTCCAGGTATGATGTCCGATGATATGGTCGTCAGCATAGCATGGTGCCAAACCTTGGCTGAGTCCCCACAGGAAACAATCATTAATGCGTAAGGCCCCTGGCAGCCATTGCCCGATCAATTCAAAGCCGTGGGGGAAGAAATTATAGGTGTTGCGACTGGTATACTCGCCGCCGTAGGAACCGTCGGGATGCAGGAAATGGGCTGCTAGTTCTACTGCTTTCTTGAGGGCTTCTTTGAGTCGGTTATTATCTGGTTGGAGTTGGTAAATTCTTGCTAAACATGATATAGTCAGAGTATGATAGCCTGGGTCGCAGCCTTCGTATTCGGGAAACCAACCTTCTTCATCTTGCCAATCTAACACTTGTTCTAAGCGTAGGGCTTTGGCTCTGTCCCAGCGGGGAGTACATAACATCTGACTGAGTAATTCCAGACAGAGGACTATGAGGGCTTGGTGATTGGTCAGGCGTCCGCTTTCCTGGTGATGGGCCAGCCAAGATGCCCGCAGTTCAAAGAATCTGAGAATTTCTGGGTTGTCTAATCCTAACATAGAGTAACTTTCGATACATGCTAGCAGGGAAAAAGCCGCTGCACCACTGGCCCGTTCAAAGGGAAAATAATCGTCGCAGGAACCGTCTTTATGGGCGGTTTTGGCAGCAAAGAGGATTCCGGCTTCGACCCAATCGGGGATGGCGGCTTGCTGGTAAAATGGATTGTTGCTAATGTTGGTGTAGTAGGCGAGGGCGAGGGGATAGACAAACTCTTGGGCCATGCCGCTGGGAAAATCGACAATTTTGTATTGCCAAAAGTTGCGATCGCAGCATCCGTAGGTGGGACTGTGGGGGTTGCGATCGCACAATGTCAGGATTTTAGGAATTTGCGCTAGGGCCTCTTTAGCAAATAGGTCTCCGTTCATATTGCGAATTGTGAATTGCGAATTGTTAATTTTCTCGCTTCGTTGTCATCCCGCCGGGGGTTCAAACTCCCGCGTGGCAAAGGTTTCACTGTAGTAAATGTCACACGCCTTGCAATGGTGAATGGTACGGCTACCGTTGTGTTGAGTCTCATAATGGTGGTGAGGGTGTACCTCTTCACTCCCACAACAGGGACAACACT
>JACOMV010000256.1 GCA_014324065.1 Hormoscilla sp. SP12CHS1
CTGAATTGGGTCTGCATTGAGTATAGCTCTAGTTTAGCACAAAAATGTTCTACTTGTTTCCTGAACAAGCTGTATTAGCCCTCACCCTTTAGGGTGGGGCTAGACAAACCAACGCGAAAGCCTGCGCGGGCTAGATAAAATTATAAATTTTTGTCATTGTGTTCTGTGATAGCATTATTATACTGGCAACTAACAACTAACAACTGACAACTAATGCCTCGATTTCTACATGTGGCCGATGTGCATCTGGGTTTTGACCGCTACGAGAATGCTGAGCGGACGAAAGACTTTTTTCTGGCATTTCAGGATGCTTTGGAAAAGTATGCTGTCCGGGAAGCGGTGGATTTTGTGGTGATTGCTGGTGACTTGTTCGAACATCGGCATATTCTGCCAGCTACCCTCAATCAGGCCCAGGTTTGCCTAGATATGCTTAAAGAAGCGGGTATTCCCGTGTTGGCCATTGAAGGAAATCACGACAACCAGCCCTATGGTACTAAAAGTAGCTGGCTGCGCTATCTGGCAGATTGGGAAAAGTTGATTTTGCTCGAACCTAATGAAGCTGCCACTGATGGAACTGAACTTTATGACCTGTGGACGCCAGAGATGAAAACTGGTGGCTATATAGATTTAGATTGCAAGGGCAGTCAGGTGCGGGTTCTGGGTTCTCGGTGGTACGGTGCGGCGGCTTCCCAGACGATCGTCCAACTGGCAGCGGCGATCGAGCTATTACCTGAGGGCCCCCAGCATACTGTCATGATCTTTCATAACGGGTTAGAGGGTCAGATTGCCCGTTATGAAGGGGCTTTGCGCTACCAAGATTTATTACCACTTAAAGATGCGGGTGTAGATTATCTAGCTCTGGGTCACATCCACAAGCATTATACTGCCGAAGGTTGGATTTTTAATCCGGGTTCCGTAGAGGCTAATAGCATTGCGGAAAGTCAAGGGCAAAACCCACGGGGAGTCTATCTGGTGGAGATAGACGAACGGGGAATTAATGCCCAGTTGAAACAAGATTATTATCAGCGATCGATCTTGCGCCTCAACTTAGAAGTAAATAAGCAACAAACTCTGGTAGACTTGGAAGAAGCAGCTAGAGAAAAGGTACAAGCAGTCGCTCAGCAAGGGAAAACTAAACAGGCGATCGTGGAGTTGCGCATTTCCGGTCAGTTGGGATTTAATCGCCTGGACCTGAACGTGCGATCGCTCCGACAGCAGCTGCATCGGGAGTGCGAAGCCCTGATATTTTTACTCAAGTATGATGCTACTGGTACTGAGTATGAAACGCCTCTCCTGGCGGGCGATCGGGCCCCCACCAAATCAGAACTTGAACTCCAGGTGTTTGAAGATTTGCTAGCGGCTAATGTCTATTATAGTCAAAAGGCACCCGAGTTGGCGAAAGCCCTGATCGATATGAAAGATCTGGTACTCAATAACCAACCCGTAGAAAATATTTGCGAGTTTGTCCAGCAATTGTTAATTGAAAAGATTTCGTAGTCAGGACTAAAGTCCTTGCGATCGGGAAGCACTAAAGTGCTTACTACGAACCCGAATACGAACCCGGAAGCAATCTTTCTAAATCTAGATTTGAGGCAACTTGAGCTAGTTTTGTTAAGTCCTTGGGGTCCGCCAGATGAGGTAAAATTCCTAAAACTGGCCCTCCGGTTAGAGACTCAATTAGGTCAATGGGTGTCCAGTCCGCAAGTTGTTCGTCCGAACATGGATTGATACAATTCAAGACTATACCTTCGATCTCAATTTCGCACTGGCGGGCTAAAGCCACGTTGGCCACCGCTTGCCCGATCGCCCCTAGCTTGACTGGCACTACTAAGGCGATCGGCAACCGCCAATCTCTCGCCATATCTGCCACTGTCAGTTCCTCCGTGACGGGGGAACCTAACCCCCCTAATGCTTCCACTAACAACCAATCTTTTTGCTGTTGCAGACGATTAAATGTCTGCCATACTTTTGCCAATTCTATCAGTTTTCCTTCTCGCCGGGCAGCTATGGGTGGGGCTATTGGCGTCTGGAAATATAGCGGTGTTATCTCTTCTGGGGACTCCGAAAGAGAAAATAACTGAGTGTAGAGTTCCCGATCGCCCTTTCCCGACTGAATTGGTTTCATTATTCCCCAACTGCGATCGGGATAATAGGTTTGCCAGTAAGCAGCAAGACAAGTTGTCAGCACAGTCTTACCAGCATCCGTATCCGTTCCCGTAATCAATAATGTATTCATAATTCGGCATTCTCTGATAGATATTTATAAATCATTTCTGCTGCTAACTCGTTTCCGGCAATATTCCAGTGGGTATCTTGAGGTTTGTAAACTCTTTTCAATTGAGAAACCGACTTCAACTCACTTAACATGTCTAGATATTCAATCTTTTCACTTTCCAGTTCCCGAGACAACAATCGATTTGGTAGTGTAAAATCAAAATTATCTGGATGAGATTCTAATGCTTGAATTACTTGAGATTGCAATTTTTCGTTGACTTGTAACTCGTCAGGAATTATTACTATCAAAAACTCAATATTTTTGGCATCACATATTTCCTTGATTTTGCTTAAATAACTGACTGCTGACTTGAGCCGATTCTCGAAATATTCATTTGCTTTAGATAAATATAGCTTCTGTTGGTTGGTCTGGATTTCCAAAAATTTTTCTGCCTCCATACTCGGTGAGTCATCTTCATATACCAGATTTCCGTGAATCTGCCGTCCTTCATAGCTTTTATGCAGGTCGATCGCAAACTTGATAAATGAGGCTACATATGAATATGAATATATACTTCTCTCTGAAGAAAAATCATTGCCAATGAAAAAACTGACGCTCGCCATATCTGGATTTAATTCCAATCCTTCATTCACCAAAATTGAGAGATAATCTTTTGGCCGCAAGTTGGGAATCCCCATATTAATGATTTCAAATTTTTTCTCTCGCTGATTCAGTTTTTACTCCAGGCGAGTATAGTAGTTGTACTGATAAGGAACGACGCCATAAGCAAAGGAATCTCCTATCCCCAGTATGCGGTATATACCGGGAGCTTTTCGGTGGTTAAATTCAACATCCTTAAACCCCTTTGAGTTTAAGGTGAAATCATAGTCCAGGGCCTTATGTTTGCCACGAAAACGATTGTATGACCGCTCGTATAAAATAAAACTGGGGTTAATTTTATTGTCTACTCGGAAGGCGATTTCTGTCAATCCTAATGAGATTAAACTGATTAAGGCGGTTTGACCGATAAGCGGGAGGATTTTTTTGAACTTGAACATAATAGGCTCGAAAATTCGTAGGGTGGGCACCGCCCACTAATTTTAAGTCAGTGCCATTCACCCCTATGGCGGTGGGGCGGATGGCGATCGCCAGTCTGGTGCCGAACGGGCGATCGCCATTCCCGATCGTTCAGAGTAACATACAACGGATCGAAAGTCGAGGTTGCCAACTGGTGCTAACTGGCCCGGGCAAGGGGAAGGGAACTCAGCCCCCCAACTTAGCTTTCACCAACTGTTGCACCTTCTTGCCATCCGCTTGACCCTTCAGTTGCTGCATTGCCAGTCCCATCACCTTGCCCATATCTTTCGGGGTGCTCGCACCCACCTGGGCGATAATCTCATCTATAATGGCACCCACCTCCTCATCGGACAGCTGGCGCGGTAGATACTCCTCGACGATCGCCAGTTCCTGAGATTCTTGTGCCACCAAGTCCTCGCGGCCCGCTTGGCGATATTGCTCGATCGACTCCCGCCGTTGCTTCGCTAGCTGGGCCAGGACTTCCAGTTCTTGGGCTTCCGTCAGGGCCTTTTGACCTTGAGGGCGGACGCTGACTTCCTTTTCCAGCAACATCTTTTTAATGCTGCGGACTGTCTCCAGACGGACTTTATCCTTGGACTTCATCGCCGTTTTGATGTCGGAAGTGATGCGGTCTTTCAGGCTCATAAGCTTATCGGTAGTTAACAACTCTTAAGAAATATTGAATAATTGTAACTGGTACCATTCGCATAAATATAAAAATATCATAAAAATCAGAGATTGTGTTATAGGAGAGCTGATGATAAGATTTCAGTGAATGCGCTTCGAGGGCACTATTGTGATCCGTTCTGCAACCTTGACTATGCCGCCGACTATACCAACTATTAGCGATAATAACCGTCTGCGGCTGTTTTCTGGCTCGGCTAATGTTCCTCTGTCTCAAGAGGTGGCTCGCTACCTGGGCTTAGATTTGGGACCGATGATTCGCAAACGCTTTGCCGATGGCGAGATTTACGTGCAAATTCAAGAATCAATCAGAGGCTGCGATGTCTACCTCATACAGCCAAGTTGCTCTCCAGTCAATGACTACTTGATGGAATTGCTGATTATGATTGATGCTAGCAGTCGAGCTTCGGCACGTCAGATTACGGCAGTGCTGCCCTATTATGGCTATGCTAGGGCCGATCGCAAAACGGCTGGGCGGGAATCGATTACTGCTAAGCTAGTGGCGAATCTGATCGTGGAAGCTGGAGCCAGTCGGGTTCTGGGGATGGATTTGCACTCGGCTCAGATCCAGGGATATTTTGATATTCCTTTTGACCATGTCTACGGCTCCCCGGTACTGCTGGATTATCTGGCTAGCAAGCAACTATCTGATATTGTAGTGGTTTCCCCGGATGTGGGTGGGGTGGCAAGAGCAAGAGCTTTTGCTAAAAAGCTGAATGATGCACCTCTGGCAATCATTGATAAGCGACGCCAATCTCACAATGTGGCGGAAGTTTTGAATGTGATTGGAGATGTAAAGGGCAAAACTGCTGTTTTGGTGGACGATATGATTGATACTGCTGGTACAATCAGTGAAGGTGCCAGGATGCTGCGGGAAGTTGGGGCACGTCAGGTTTATGCCTGTGCGACTCATGCTGTCTTTTCCCCTCCAGCAGTTGAACGCCTCTCTACCGGCGTGTTTGAAGAGGTCATCGTCACTAATACGATTCCATTACCACAAGAGAAGCGGTTCGATCAGCTAAGAGTGCTTTCGGTGGCTAATTTGCTCGGGGAGACGATCTGGCGTATCCATGAGGATAGTTCTGTTAGCAGCATGTTCCGTTAGCATGGTAGGGTGGGCTGCGGCCCATCATCTTGTAAATTGTAAATTGCTTGGGGAGTTGGATGGATGAGCGATATTTATCAAAGACTTTGGGACGGCGATCTCAATAAGTTATCGGTCAGCGCGCGGAAGGAATCGGGGGAATGGGAAAATGAAAATGCTGATATTCTCCTGGACGAACAGGTGCAAGCTTCGGGAGATCGCACTCTGGACCTGGCAGATCGTCCTCTCTTCTATCGGGTAAATGAGGAGAAGTTTGGCGGGCCAACTTATAAAAGTTTTATGAGACTTTTGGATAATTATGTGGTCAGCACCAGAGGAACGGAGGAGATGACGGAGGCAGAAGCGAGGGAAATTAATGAGTTTCTGGATGCGATCGTGGCAACGGAACCGATGGCGATCGCCTTTGATTACATCGGCGGCAGAGTTTACCTATGGTGACTATGCTGCTGTCCTGAAAACCTATGTGAATGAGAACGTTAGGGTTGATTACAATAATTTGCAAGCTAACCGCCAGCAACTGGATGCTTTTAATGCTAGTTTAGCTAATGTAGATCGCAGTACCTATGCAGCATGGAGCAAACAACAGCAGATTGCTTTCTGGATAATGCTTACAATGCTTTTACCCTACAATCGAGTATCGACCAAAATCCGATTAAAAAAAGTATTCGCGATATTCCCGGCGTCTGGAGAGGACGTGAATTCGCGATCGCGGGAGAGTTGAAAACCTTGGACAACATCGAACACCCGATTCTGCGAGCGCAATTTAACGAACCCCGAATACACGTGGCCTTAGTTTGCGCAGCAGTCAGTTGTCCGCCTCTGCGCCGGGAACCATACAGGGGCGATCGATTGGATGCTCAACTGGACGACCAGACCCGGAAATTTCTTGCGAGTTCTCACGGTTTGCGCATCTCACGGGCTGAAGGTCAAGTTTATCTTTCCTCTATTTTTAAGTGGTTCGGCAAAGATTGGATCGAGACCTACGGTGTCGAGGGCAAGTTTACTGGTGGTAAAAGTGAAAGGGCAGTGTTAAATTTTATCAGTCAGTACCTGGATGAAGTCGATCGAGATTATTTAGTGAAGTATTTGAGATCTGATTGGTCCCTGAATAAGCAGTAATTTATCCCTCATTCTCAGGCATGTTCGTAGTTCGTAGGGGTGCAGTGATTTGCAAAAATGTTATGTAGGTTGGCGGTACGAAACCCAACCAATACTGCCAGTTGCCATTGCTGCACCAGTTTTTCAACACAAACAGGTAACATTAAATGTTTGAGTTGTGCTATAATGAAATAAGTTGTTAAGATCGTACCCTCCGACCATGAGTAATAACCAGAGTAGCAATGACAGACTCG
>JACOMV010000257.1 GCA_014324065.1 Hormoscilla sp. SP12CHS1
ATTGAACTTGCTCTGATGCTGATGGGAACAAATACGTTTAAGAACTGGTTTACTAAATGCTGTTATTGTACTAATTAAACAGCGAACAAGCTGTAATTTTCGCACTTTTCAATTTTCAACAATTGGCTACAAAAACTACCCCGATCGCCGTAAGGCAGGGGCTTTGCAGCAAGTGCTGAAGTGGGCCTTGACCTTCGGTCAAACATACAGCCCCTATCTGGGATATATTCCTCTGCCTCTAGATGTGAAGCTTAAGGTGCTCGAAGCTGTAAAAACCATTGGATAACCGAGATCGGTAAGGGGCGCGCGCCCCTTAAAATTTGCCCAAAATTAACAGAAAAAGATGGTTTTGGAGGGGTGTGGTCAAAACCCGTTGATCGTTTATGGGCCCTCCCAGCTGTCGGTTACCCCTGTAGGGGCGAAGCATTACTGCGACTAATTATGACATAAATTGATATATGTAATCTCCGAATGCTTCGCCCTGCACCTCCCCGTACCAACTGTTTTTGACCACACCCGTTTTGGAGAGCATATTCAATCCGAATTAAATATAAATTAATCTAATGTTAACCTAATGTTAACCTAAGATTTAAGGTGAGGCGCTAAAATGCTGCCAGTGATAAATTATCGAAACATATCCCCTTCTTATGCAGTCTGTTTTAAGCTTTGGTCGTAGAGCGGTTTCCATTTCCGTAGTCGCCCTCACCCTGGGTCTAGTATCTTGCGGTGGTGAGGAGAGCGTCAACCTAACTGGAGCCGGGGCATCATTCCCAGCACCCCTGTATCAGCGTTGGTTTCAGGATCTGAGCACTCAAAATCCCAACCTACTGGTGGATTATCAGTCCGTTGGTAGTGGCGCGGGGGTGGAGAGGTTTACTCAAGAGCTGGTGAACTTTGGAGCCAGCGATGTGGCCATGAAGGATGCCGAAATCAGCAAGATCGGCAGGGGCGTGCTGATGTTGCCAATGACAGCTGGCAGCATTGTGCTGGCCTACAATCTTCCGGGAGTGCAAGAACTGAAACTATCACGGGAAGCTTATGTAGGTATATTCTTGGGTAAAATAACCAAGTGGAATGACCCCAGGATTGCCAGCACTAACCCAGGCGTCAACCTACCCAACCAGAAGATCGCAGTCGTACATCGTTCTGATGGCAGTGGCACGACAGGAGTGTTCACGAAACATCTGAGTGCCATCAGTCCCGAGTGGAAACAGAAGGTTGGAGAAGGTAAAACTGTACAATGGCCAACTGGAATCGGCGGGGCTAAGAATGATGGTGTCGCTGCCCAAATTGGTCAGAATCAAGGTGCGATCGGTTATGTAGAATACGGGTTCGCTAAGTCCAGCGGCCTGAATGTTGCTTACCTGCAAAATAAAGATGGCAAGTTTATTAAACCGACAGACTCCTCGGCATCGAAAGCTCTAGCAGCAGTGAAACTGCCGGAAAATCTCCGCGCTTTTATTACAGATCCAGAAGGCGCAGAATCTTACCCCATTGTTACCTACACTTGGTTGCTGGCTTACAAGCAGTATGAAGATCCGAAGGTAGCAAAAGCAGTGGAAGAAGTAATTGAATATGGTTTGACTGAAGGTCAGAAAGTTAGTCCGGAACTTGGGTATATTCCTCTACCCCAGAACGTTCGCGAAAAAGTGGCCAAGGTGGCTAATAAAATTAGCACAGACTATGAGATAAATGTGAGCAAATAGCACCAAGTTGATGGGCGATCCAGAGAAAAACTGAAAATCATAGCGTTTCTCAGAGAAATGAGGTACGATATCGGATAGATGAGGTGGGAATAATTGCAGACATCATAAGGCTTGTAGGGATTCATGTATCGCACTTCTTTGAGAAATGCTATAACAACGAACAACTGATAACGAACAACTTAATTTAATCATGGTTGCGCAAGCTAATAATGTTCGGGGAGAAAGTCGCGGGCGTTCTTCAGGGGAAAAGACTCTAGATCGGGGCTTTATCTGGCTAACCAAAATATTGGCTTTCTTAATAGCAGCGATTTTGGTGGGAATAGCACTAACGGTAGCATGGAAGGCAATGCCAGCGATCGGGGAATTTGGCCTAGGATTTCTGTTTACCAGTGCTTGGAATCCCGTTGAGGAACAATATGGGGCCCTACCCATGATTTATGGGACTCTGGTAAGTTCGGCGATCGCCCTGCTGATTGCGGTGCCACTAGGTTTGGGAACAGCGATCTTCTTAAGCGAGGATTTTATCCTCTTGCAAATTCGCACGGTACTGATTTTCTTAGTGGAGCTGTTGGCGGCTGTTCCCAGTGTAGTCTATGGTCTGTGGGGTATTTTTGTCCTGATTCCCTTCATCAGCAGACCCCTAGGGGGCTTTCTACACAATATCTTAGGCTGGTTGCCACTATTTGCTAGCGAACCAGCGGGCCCAGGGATGTTACCCGCAGGCATGGTATTGGCAATTATGATTTTGCCGATTATCACAGCCATCTCCCGGGATTCTCTGGCCAGTCTGCCTCCCGATCTGCGGCAGGCATCCCTGGGTTTGGGGGCCACCCGCTGGACGACGATCTTCCGGGTGCTCCTGCCAGCAGCATTTTCCGGTATTGTCGGGGGTATCATGCTCGGACTGGGTCGGGCGGTGGGAGAAACGATGGCCGCTACTATGTTAATCGGCAATGCTAATAAAATCGATTTCTCCCTCAACGCCCCGGCAAATACGATCGCCTCTTTGATGGCGAATCAATTTGCCGAAGCTTCGGGTCTACAAGTGGCGGCGCTGATGTATACTGGCCTAGTGCTGTTTGTCATGACTCTGGTGGTGAATATGTTAGCCGAGTGGATTGTCAGCCAAGTAAAAGCCAAATATTAAGCAATTCTCTCATTCAAAATTATCTCATTCAAAATGGGGGGGAATAAATTGACAACCAAGCTATCATCCCCCTCCGGACAGGCGCGACCCCCGTCCTACGCAACTAACAACTAACAATTGACATGGTCCAGAATCAACAATCTTTTGATTTAGGCGGTAGCAGTCTGATTCGGAATAACTCAAGTTCGCGAGCAATATTTGGCATAGTGATGACTGCATTGGCAGGTGCTTGTATAACAATTACTATCCTGCCTTTGTTTGCCGTGCTGCTGTACGTACTGGGGAAAGGGTTTCCCCGCCTGAATTTGGACTTATTTACTAAGCTGCCCCCAGCCGCCGGTCTGACCGGAGGTGGGATTGCTAATGCAATTATCGGCACTTTGGTTGTGGTGGGAATAGCGTCGGCGATCGCGGTTCCGATTGGCGTATTGGCAGCAGTCTATCTCTCAGAGTTTAGCGATCGCAAGACAGCCCGCTGGATTCGCTTTGCTACTAACGTCCTGAGTGGGGTGCCTTCGATCATTGCCGGGGTATTTGCCTATAGTCTGATCGTGCTGACGACGGGGACATTCTCGGCCCTGGCAGGAGGAATTGCCCTGTCCTTGCTGATGTTACCGACGATCGTCCGTACCACCGATGAAGCGCTACAGATTATCCCCCAAGATATCAGATGGGCATCGGTAGGAGTGGGGGCTTCTAACTACCAAACGGTTTTATTTATTGTGCTACCAGCTGCTGTACCTGCTATTATCACAGGAGTAACTCTAGCGGTGGCCCGAGCTGCCGGGGAAACAGCCCCTTTGATATTCACAGCCCTCAATTCCAACTTCTGGCCGCGAGGGTTAATGGCTCCCACTCCATCCCTTTCGGTTTTGGTCTATAACTTTGCCACGAGTTTCGATGCCAAGTTGCAGGAGTTAGCCTGGGCAGCTTCCTTGGTGCTAGTGTTTTTAGTCTTGCTCACTAGCGTCCTCTCCCGCTGGGCAACTCGTAAGAAAATGTATTGATGTCAATTTGACTCGGGAGTAGCAGGAATTATGGAAGTAAAAACCAAAGAGACTAATCAAACTCAGACGGTTCTCCAGGCAGAAAACATCAATATCTATTACGGGGATTTCCAAGCAGTCCGGGGTGTTTCATTAAACATTCCCAAGCAGCGCGTTACCGCCTTCATCGGACCTTCAGGTTGTGGAAAAAGTACGATCCTGCGCAGCTTTAATCGCCTCAACGATTTGGTGAATTGCTTTCGGTTAGAGGGGAAAATATATTATCAAGGACAGAACCTCTACGATGCCAAGATCGATCCAGTAGAGGTGCGGCGGAAGATCGGCATGGTCTTCCAGAAGCCTAACCCTTTCCCGAAATCTATTTATGATAATATCGCCTATGGGGCCAGGGTCAACGGCATTGCTAAGTCCAAGGAGGAAATGGATGCGTTGGTAGAGCGATCGCTCCGGCAAGCAGTGCTGTGGGATGAGGTAAAAGACAAGCTCAAGCAAAGTGGTTTTTCTCTGTCGGGGGGGCAACAGCAGCGTCTGTGTATTGCCCGGACAGTGGCCATCAATCCTGATGTGGTGCTGATGGACGAACCCTGTGCTTCCCTGGATCCGATTTCGACCCTCTCCATTGAAGAGTTGATCGACGAGCTGAAAGAGAATTATACGATCGTCATCGTCACCCATAATATGCAGCAGGCTTCGCGGGTGGCAGATATGACCGCATTTTTCAATGCTAAGGCGGCAGAAGGTGGCAAGCGGTTTGGTTATCTGGTTGAGTATGACAAGACGGAAACCATCTTCCAATATCCCCAGGAGGAAGATACCCAAAGATATGTGAGTGGACGTTTCGGATAAATTCAGCTAATGATACCAATCCAGGGTAGGATATTGGTAATTTGATTGTATACGATGTGAAAAAATGCTTATGAAGCGCTTGGTCTCCCGTATCCTCCCCCTGGTTTTGGTAGTCGCGATCGCCTTGGTAGGCTGTTCGACTGGCGGTAAATCTGGCCTGCTTACCGGTAATTATTCCCAAGATACCCTGATGGTGGTAGAGAGTCTCAGAACTGCGGTTACACTCCCTGATGATTCCCCGGAGAAAGCACCAGCTCAGGCAAAAGCTCGCGATCTGATTAATGACTTTGCCTCTCGCTACCGGCGGGATAGCTCTGTATCTAAACTGCCGTCCTTCACCACGATGCGCACGGCATTGAGTGGTCTAGCTGGACATTACAGTTCCTATCCTAATCGTCCAGTCCCCGAAAAGCTCAAGAAACGGTTAGAACAAGAATTCCGGCAGGTAGAAGCATCTATCAAACGGGGCGCGTAAGGCGGACATCTCGCCTATCAGTGGTCAGCGTTTAAGTATGTAAGGTGGGCCTCCGCCCACCCTACTGGTTTTGCTAGTCAAAAAAACAGGCATAAAGCTCGAAGTTTTTTCGCTCTGGTCGAGATTTTCTGCGTAATATTTTATTCGCTCTATTAGCAAAAAAGCCTATTTTTATATGATTTCGAGATTTTTTTCTGTGTTTAGACCATTACTTTAGATCGCTAGTTTTACTCTTTTCTAAACTTAACCATCTGAACTCCTTCGATCGCTTCCAAAGCAAATTGGGCGGAAGCGAAATTTTCAAAACTAATGACATTCTTTATATCTTCAGCCAGTTGATCGATATTTACCACCCGCTTATTCTTGTCTTTCCAGGGAATTGCGTCTATCTTTAAGTTGTCTTGGAGTTCTCCGTCCTTGTTCCTCAACTTTTTGTAAAAGTTACCACCGTTTTTGTCCAGTCCAAAATGGATTGTTTCCGGTTTCTGATGAATGTCAACATCTGCAACTTCTCCCTCGAACAAACAGATTAACACGTTGGCCGATAGCCTATCCATCCGCAGCAGGGTGAGTTTTTGGCTGTTGCCATCGTAGCCATCAACCTGCAAACCAGGCCATCCCGAAACTACTTCCGATCGCAGTAAAAAACCCGTAACCGTTTGGTGTGGATTTTCTGCGGGACTGGTAGGATACTGGCTATCTCGTTGATGGTCTGATGTCGTCACGCGACCGATGCTAAAGGCACCATCTAGCAGACACTCCACCCAATAGCGATCGACCCAGAAAAAGCGAATTGATTCTATCGGTAGCATCCTCTCGTCGGGAACCAGGTAGCCGAAGGGTACGCCTTTGAACAAGCTAAGGTCTCGGAACCAAGTAGAGATATCGCTGGGAATTTCTGGGGAAGATTGCTGGTTTTTGACCGGCAAATGAAGCCTCTATCGCTTCCCGCTGGCCCTCAAAACTCTCCAGATCGTTTCCCCCCCTTTTGCTTCTGGGCATGACGCTTGCTTTCAACGAATTGATCGCTTTAATCCATTCTTGGTCAATTAACCGATCCCATATATCATAATTGATGTTCATTTCTTACTTCCTCAAAAAAAGTTACTGGTTAGCAATTTGCAATTAGCAATTTGCAATTAGCAATTTGCAATTTGTTAATTTTCAATCTACCATTTTTTGACAATCCGAATTGTTAAGAAATTCTGGAGATGTTTGGACCCTCATGAGTACCAGGGAAACAACTGCGTTACGGTAACTCAACAAAATTACTAACGTCACGAATATCCTCATAAGCAATTCCCGGCAATTCTGCCAACACTTCCCCATAAGCCTCAATGTAAATCGAACCTTCCGAAGAGACAATATCTAAATTCTTAGACTTCCCACCAAAATGCAAACCTTCTTCTAACTGGAATTTGTCCGTGCCAACGGAAAAGTCGTGGATGATATCCGCGCCCATGCCCCAGGCCAAGACAAAAGTATCCGCACCGTCGTTTCCGTAAAGCGCGTCGTTGCCCCCGTTTCCGTTGAGGAGATCGTCTCCAGGTCCGCCATAGAGGATGTCGTTGCCCCCGTTTCCGTTGAGGAGATCGTCTCCAGGTCCGCCATAGAGGGTGTCCTTGCCCCCGTTTCCGTAAAGCCTGTCGCTTCCATCATCCCCATGGATTGTATTGTTTCCTGCTCCCCCTTGAAAGTCGTAGTCACCCATCGTACCGTCCAGCCAAAGGTATTCCAAATTGCTGAGGGAGATTAACTCAGAGGGGACCGTACCGCTCAGGGAGTTTTCGTGCAGTTCGAGGTCAAGCAAATTGCTGAGGGAGCCATACTCAGAGGGGAGCGTACCGCTCAGAGAGTTTT
>JACOMV010000258.1 GCA_014324065.1 Hormoscilla sp. SP12CHS1
AAAACAAGTTGAAACCTGTTTTAGTCGAATCACAAATTTGTTTCCCAAGTCAATTCATGCTGTTACATCTAAGGGATTATAGTTGAAAATTATTCTCTTTATAATTGCTTTTTGTATCCAATTTTTATAGGTCGCAACTTGAGTTATATAATAACAAAGATAATCCCAAACCAGTAGCAAGATGAAACTCAGCCTGTGCACGATCGTCAAAGATGAAGAGGCGTCCTTGCCTAGCTGTCTGAACAGCGTCAAGGATGTCGTCGATGAAATGGTGGTGGTAGATACCGGTTCAACCGATCGCACCCCGGCCATTGCCAAGGAATTGGGGGCCAAAGTATATCGCTTTCGCCAGGACTCCAACCTCTCACCGGCCCGAAACTTTTCCCTAGAACGGGCCACAGGGGATTGGATCCTGGTCTTAGATGCCGATGAAGAACTCTCTCCTAACATCGTACCGCAAATAAAAGAGGCGATCTCCCAGGAAAACTACATTTTAATCAACTTAATACGGCAAGAAATCGGAGCCACCCAATCCCCCTATTCTCTAGTCTCGCGGCTATTTAGAAAGCACCCCGATATCAAGTTCGATCGCCCCTATCATCGTGGTAGATGACAGCATCATGGAGTTGTTGCAGCGAGAACCCAAGTGGCAAGTAGGCTATCTGGAGTCAGTAGCCATTGCCCATTATGGCTATCAGCCAGGCACAATAGCTGCTAAAAATAAATATATCAGAGCGCAGACAGCAATGGAAGCATACCTGGCGAAACATCCAGATGACGCCTATACTTGTAGTAAATTGGGAGCCTTGTACGTGCAAATGCAGGAACGGGCCCAGGGAATCGCCCTGCTAGAAAAAGCTTTACCCTTGACCTCAGAAAAAATGGTTCTCTACGAACTCCATTATCATTTAGGTATTGCTTACAGCCGCCAGGGAAATCTCCCCAAAGCCCAAGATCACTATCAGTCAGCAGCAGAATTGCCCATTATGCGCAAGTTGAAAATCGCGGCTTACAATAATTGGGGAAATTTGCGCAAAGAATCGGGTAACATAGTCGGAGCGATTATGCTCTATCAGCAAACTTTGGAGATTGACCCCAGTTTTGCTGTCGGATACTATAATCTGGGTATGGCCTGGAAACAGCTGGGCAGATTGGATGACGCGATCTCCTCTTACCAGCAAGCCGTTTCCAGAGATGCCCACCCTGTCGTGTCGCTCCTGCGCACGACATGGGTGGGCAGGAGCGGAAACGGCCCTGAAACTAAATCCTACCTATGCAGAAGCATATCAAAACTTAGGATTCGTCCTGCTGAAAGGCGGGAATGTAGGAGCAAGTTTGACCGCCTTTCAAGAGGCGATCGCCCTTCACGAACAACATAACCCAGCGGAAGCAAAACGCATCCGTACAGAACTAGCTAAAATGGACTTTCATGTTTAACGTTCTACGCCTGTCCTACATTACCCTTAACTTGACGTTCTGAAGCAGGAGGAGAAGGGGCAGGTAAAGGATTCCGCTTGGTCTGAAAAATTATTACCGGTCGCCTAATGCCTCTAAAACGGTAACTTCCCATCATAACTAGACCTTGACGCCTGCGCAACAATTTATAGGTTGATTCACTCACCACACATTCACCAGGGGGGACAAATACCTTCCATCCGCGATGCCAGATTAATTGTCGATCCTAACACCGTATAGTCCACTCTTTGAGAACTGCCGATATCTCCCACCACAGCTTTGCCACTGTTGATCGCAATTCTTAATTGGATCGGTTCCTTCCAGCGGTTAATGGCATTCAAATGATCCAGACGCGATAGCATCGCCCTCGCAACTGCTACCGCCCGATCGGCATGATCCGGCTGGGGTTCGGGAGCGCAAAAAAATGCCATAATGCAATCTCCAATGAACTTATCTAAAGTCCCTCTAGCGACAAACACTTCCTGCAACATTTCCTCAAAGAAATTATTCAGCAATTCGGCAATCTCCGATGGACTCAAGCGTTCGGAAAGGGCAGTAAAGCCGACAATATCAGCAAACAGGATGCTGATTTCATGCTCTGCTAGAGGTAGGCGACCATCCTGGAGGGCTCCAGCAGCCAGCATCTGCTGCACCACTGCCGGAGTATGATAGCGTTCTAGTCTTTCCCGAATCGCTTCTTCGCTTCTGAGTTTCCTCTGCAACAGCCAACGCTGGATACTAGAAGCTACTAGATTTGCTAAAGCCGAAAAAAAGCTCAAGTCCTCCTCTGCTTCGGCAGTCCCATAGCTAGAAGACAGACGGGCATCAGCATAGAGTACGCCCACCACTTTATTATCATCCCACAGGGGAACGGCCATAGCATTGCGGATGCCCTTGCTTAAAATACTCATTTCTGCCTCAAAACGTTCGTCTTCCTGGGCATCAATTGTTTGAATGGCTACCCTCTCGGTAAATACCTTTTGACAAATGCTATGACTGATCCAACTGCTGCTATCAGCCGCTATATCCTCATCATCATCAGGGTGTCTCGCAGCAGCATTCATCAATTTGGTTTGCCCCGTACCATTAACATCTATTAATAAGGCTAGACGCTCAATCCGCTTCAGGTCGCGGAAAACTATGGACTGCACCCTTACAAAAATTGCTTCTATAGATTCAGCCGAATTCAGACCCTTAGATATCTCCACCAGGTCCTTAAGACGGGCAATGGCGCTCTCGGACACGAAAACGCGATAGTAACTCACGGGGGGGTCGAGCTGCAGCTGTGCCCCAAATATTCCCGGAGTTTAGCTTCTCGGGGCAGTCCCGTGGTCGTCGGGAGGCTCAACAAGATCTAGAACCTCTCCACCAGAGTCGGGGCAGAGGTGGACAGTATATGATGTTTTTCTATCAAACTTCTACTATCGTTGAGATCTTGACGATTAGCGAATGATGCGATCTCAACTAACGGTAAGCTGCCCTAGGTTTGGATATGAGGCGGCAATTCCAGACCGTGAGCCCCTAGCTGTCCTTTTCTAAAGTCGGTCAGCAGCTGACGTGCGGTGCGTTCGACATCCCCTTGATAGCCCAACTGAGCTAAAGCCTGGAGGTATTCGTCACCGGCGATCGCTCGGGGGTCGAGTTCGTAGCGCCCGCGCAAAGCATCTAAACTATTAATCCGATCGTCCAGCTGCTTGAGCAATTCTATTAACTCAGCTGCTACCAGTTGATTGTCGTAAGACGCTTGGCCGATATCGTCACAGATGGCTAATTTAAATGCCGCATCGGTATCGTCCAATTTAAAGGGTATCACTCCGGGTGCGTCTAGCAATTCTATTTCCTTGGAGATCCGCACCCAACGCAACTGTCTGGTGACCCCCGGACGGGCTGCACTTTCTACTACCCGCCGTCCCAGCAAGCGGTTAATTAATGCTGACTTGCCTACATTGGGAAACCCGATCGCCACTGCGCGCACTGGACGGGGTAGCATCCCCCGATCGCGCCTTCTTTGGTTCATCGCGGCCCCCGCCGCTGTAGCCGCAGCTGCCAAAACTTTTATCCCTTTACCCAACTTAGCATTGGTAAAATAAACTGCACTCCCTTGGGCAGCAAACCACTCTGCCCAGAGGGTCTGCACTTGGCGAGAAATCATGTCCTGACGATTGAGTACCAATACCCGCCCCTTATCTCCCACCCATTCTGGAACTTGGGGATGGGCCGGTAGAAGGGCAGTGCTTGAGGGGATCCGGGCATCCCGGACTTCCAGCACTACATCTACTCGCTTGAGTTGTTCTTTGAGTGCTTTTTCTGCCTTGGCAATATGTCCGGGATACCACTGGATTGTCATTGTTTGTTCTTTGCTAACGCCCTACGTTTCTCGGGCAGGCATAATATCCGCCCGCCCTACGCGCGATCGCATCTAAGGAACAATCAGGACTGGACAGGGAGATAGATTTACAACCCGATTGGTGACGCTATCACTGATCCCTTCCTCTGTCAAGCCCATGCCTCGACTGCCCATGACAATTAAATTGGCATCAATTTCATCAGCTACATCGCAGATGACGAATGCTGGGTTGCCCTCACGTTCCATCACTTCGGTCTGGATGCCTTGCTGGGCAAACATGGTCTTGGCCCCCTCCAGCAGCTTGGAGATCGCCTCATGGTCGGACATGGACTGTTGGGAAGCAGCTTCGTCGGCCACCGGTACTAGGACGGACAGCAACACCAACTGGCTATTGTACTTTTGTACGACATTGGCTACCACCTCAACAGCTTCGCGGGACTCGCGACTGTCATTGACGGAAAATAGGACTGTCTGAAACATGAATTACCTCCGGGACACGTACTCCGATAAAATGTTGACGCGGTGTCTTCCGCATGCCGATCGCGGCAGCGCGGCGCCAGCCGTGTCCTTCAGGACAAGAGCATGCGGAAGACGCCGAGAACTGTTTGCAGGTAACTATTTGGATCTGACAAACAGATTAATTAAAGGAGATCGCTTTGTGTCCAAAAAAACTATAGCAAGTTTATCGAGGTCTGATTTATCCGGCAAGAAGGTGCTGATGCGGGCGGATTTCAACGTGCCAGTAGATAAGGGCAGCATTACCGATGATACCCGCATCCGGGCGGCTTTGCCAACGATTCAGGATTTAACCGGTAAGGGTGCGAAGGTGATTCTCACCTCTCACTTCGGGCGTCCCAAGGGTAAGGTGAACGAGGACATGCGCCTGAACCTAGTGGCCGATCGCCTTTCGGAGTTGCTGGGCCAGAAGGTCGTCAAGACGGATGACTGCATTGGTGACGAGGTGGCCAAAGCGGTGGCCGGAATGAATGATGGTGACGTGGCGTTGCTGGAAAATGTCCGCTTCTACCCGGGAGAAGAGGCCAATGACCCGGAATTTGCCAAGCAGTTGGCCTCGGTAGCGGACGTGTACGTGAATGATGCCTTTGGTACCGCCCACCGGGCCCATGCTTCCACGGAGGGGGTGACCAAATACCTGAGTCCTTCCGTGGCCGGGTTCTTGATCGAGAAGGAACTGCAATATCTGCAAGCGGCGATCGAAAATCCCCAGCGTCCCCTGGCGGCGATTATTGGTGGTTCTAAGGTTTCCAGTAAAATTGGGGTGATTGAGACTTTGCTGGAAAAATGCGACAAGCTGCTGCTGGGTGGCGGGATGATCTTTACTTTCTATAAGGCCCGGGGACTGAGTGTAGGTAAATCTCTGGTGGAAGAGGACAAGCTGGAGTTGGCCAAGGAACTGGATGCGAAGGCGAAGTCAAAGGGGGTGGACCTGCTGTTGCCCACGGATGTGGTGGTAGCGGATAATTTTGCTGCTGATGCTAATGCCAAAACTGTCAGCGTTGAGGCCATCCCCGAGGGTTGGATGGGGTTGGATATTGGCCCTGACTCGGTGAAGACTTTCCAAGCAGCGCTGGCAGACTGCAAGTCGGTGATCTGGAATGGCCCCATGGGAGTGTTTGAGTTTGATAAGTTTGCCGTGGGGACTGAGGCGATCGCCCGATCGCTAGCGGATCTGACGAAGACAGGCGCTACGACGATCATCGGGGGCGGGGACTCGGTGGCAGCGGTAGAAAAGGTAGGGGTAGCGGAGCAGATGAGTCACATTTCCACTGGTGGGGGTGCTAGTCTGGAGTTACTCGAAGGAAAAGTTCTCCCGGGAATTGCTGCCTTAGATGAGGCTTAATTTCCCAGAGTGATGACGGTAGGGTGGGCGATGCCCACCTTTCCGGGCCTCGTTCGTAGTAAACACTTTAGTGTTTACCGGGCCTCGTTCGTAGTAAACACTTTAGTGTTTACCGGGCCTCTTTAAAAGTTACCCCTTGACGGAGATAAATCAAAGTTAAAACGATTTGATCTTCCACCAATAATTTAGGTTTAGCTCCTCCTCCAGGACGTATCAATCTTTTTTTTGTTTTTCTAGGTCTTCTTTATAAGCTGCATCCAACTTTTTGGCCAAAGTTATAAGTTGTATTAAATTTTCCTAGCTGATACCGATCAGTCGCTTCGCTTCTTTACGATTTTCTTGCATTACCAGGTATAACTACTCATGACTTTCAGTCCCAAAATTGAATTTGTCTAATCTAATCTTAGCATAAGTTTCTATTTTGGAGAGGTCTTTTGTAGAATTTTCTACAAATTGCCTGCCACAGTCTTTACAATTGCGGAAGTTTATAGATCTTCCCTCTTCGCTGATAACAAGAATACAACGCGTGCAATGCGTTATTTGTTTTCCTTCTAGTCTTTTTTTGTCTTTAATGGACAATAATCCGATTTTTGGGTTGCTCAACTATACAGCTTGTTCAGGAAACAAGTAGAACATTTTTGTGCTAAAATAGAGCTATACTCAATGCAGACCCAATTCAGCTATGGGACGTTACTCTCTGGACCTTAGACAAAAAGTAGTCACTGCTT
>JACOMV010000259.1:0-6379 GCA_014324065.1 Hormoscilla sp. SP12CHS1
AAATACAAAAAATTCCAAATATCTGTAAAGTCTAAGTGGGTAATTCATATTTTTTTAAATAGGTCGCAACTTAGGTTATATTATTAGTCGGTTTTAACTCACATCTTGCACCATTCTCAACTAGAGGCAGAGCCAAAGCGAACTCGTTCCCAGGCTGAGCCGTGCGTAACGAGGGGAAATCCTTATCTAGACAATGCGGACAGTGGGTTTTAACCCACTTTAGCTATTAGCCGTGGGTTTTAACCCACGGCGGGCCATGAGGCTAATCGACAATGGTGCAAGATCTCAGTTTTAACCGACTTTAGCTAAAAGCCTTTGGGTTTGCAACCCCCGGCGGGCTGACAGCGAAGTGAAAGATTAACAATTAGCCATTCACCATTCATCCATCCTGAGACAAAAACTCAACTTTGGGGATCAGGGGGTCAACAACCAGGCCAATGCCAGTAAAATCCCAACGTTTCAGCAGATTTTTTAACTGAGTTTCCGGAACAGCCTCCACAGCAAAGCGCGAGGCCATATCTGCCCCATGAGTATTGATAAAACTGCGGGCCTCGAAGTCCTCACGAAACATCAGCAAATAGCCCGACCCCTGACTCCCATCTGGATGGGCTGCCAGATATTTACCATCTTGTTGGGAACGGAGTATATAATGAACTTGAAAAGACATAATGATTATTTGAGGTCTTCTAGCTTAATTCTCGGATCGACAACTTTCAGCAGTAAATCTGCCAAGAGATTGGCGACAATCAACATTACAGCCCCCATCATCAGGCTTGCCATCACCAGATAGAGGTCTTGAGAAGTTACCGCCTGCAAGATCAGACGCCCCAAACCCGGCCAGTTAAAGAAAGTTTCCGCAATGAAAGCACCACTCAACAAGCTAGCAAATTCAAAACCCAGCAGGGTAATCAGGGGATTAACAGCATTGCGGAGTGCATGCACGTAGAGTACCCGGTTTTCTGGCAATCCCTTAGCACGGGCCGTGCGAATATAGTCTTGGCGCAAAACATCCAACAACTGTCCGCGAGTCAGACGCTGCAAACCAGCAAAACTGGTGATACTCAAGGCCAAGGTAGGTAAGAACATATGCCAACCTATATCTAATACTTTCCCAAACAGAGATAAGTCAGCATGGTCGATGCTGGTCATCCCACCCACCGGGAACAGAGGCGAAAGATTCTGGGCTAAAAACAGCAGCAACAGGGCCGTGATGAAACTGGGAAAACCTTGACCCGTGTAGCTGATGACTCGCAAAAATTGGTCAATTTTGTTATTTTGGTTAATAGCTCCTACTACCCCCAGAGGAATCGCGATCGCCCAGGTAACCGCCAAAGAAGAGATCGCCAGCAGCAGGGTATTGGGGATCCGTTCCCACAGCAGAGAGGCCACCGATCGCTGATAAACAAAACTGGTGCCAAAATCTCCAGCAGTAACAATTCGCAATAGCCAGCGTCCATATTGTACAATTGCTGGTTTATCCAAGCCAAACTGTTGTCGAAGTTCCTCAATTCTTTCGGGCGAAATCTGAGGATTTTGTCGCAACGTATCCAGGTAATCACCTGGGGCCAGTTGAATAATGAAAAAGCTCAACGCCGATGCCAACAACAGCGTCAACAGCGCCTGCAACAACCTTTTCATTACATAGAGAAAGGTTTCATTGGTCATAATCTATCGTTCATGTTTGATAGTTCATTTCTTGCTTCACCCTAACCCTAATTTCTTCCGTACATCCTCACTCCTCACAACTAACCCTGCTTTTTGCTGTTTTCTAGAGTGCTCGATAATCTCCAAAAACCGACTATTGTTACTTAAAGAAACCGTTTCTATATCTGCGATCGCCACCAAAACCGCTACCGGTCGATCTAGAAATGCTGCGATCTCAGGTTCCCTTCCCAAATTGCGAACATAATCTGCTAAAGAAGCTGCACAATTTGACGGTTTTTGCTGCCAATATTTTTTGATTAATGTTAGCGAATCATGGTTTTTTTCTAAAGGTAAATTTTCTAAATCCGCGATTTGTGTTAGCACCGCTACAGGAGTTCCCTTAATATTAACAATCAACGGTTCTTTTCCCAAAAATTGAATATATTTCCCCAATGATTCAGTTGCGTTTGCAAGTTCTACTGATTTCATAGTTCAATTTCCTCCTTCCCAATCCGAACTTGGTTGCGATTCTTGACCCCAACTGCTTGAATGTAGACTACAGAAACTGTGTTTTCTTCTACATCGTAATACACCCGTAAATTTCCTATCCGCAATTCCCAACTTGCCAAACTGTTAGGTTTCATAGGCTTGCGATTCCTGGTTTATACTAGGGGTTCATATTTTAGTTGTTCATCTACAGTGTCTAACACAGTTCTTTGTTCGAGAGTTGTTAGGCTTTTTAGATGCTCAATAGCAGCATCAGTGTATTCAATTTGATAACTCAATCATCCTCCTACGCTACTATTGCCTAGATTTTTGATTTTCTTACTTTTCCACCTCATCTGTGAATCTCTACTCTACTCTCATCCTCCTTACAGCGGTTTTCAAGAATATAGAGTGTTTTACATGGGAAGCCTCGGAATATTGAGATCCTGGCTGCTGGTACGTAGTCTATCAACCTGAAAAGCGCTGTAAAGTATAGACTAGCACTTAGAAGTTGAAAACAGATTCAAATTTGCTCGACCGAGAGGTTAAAACCCATGAATTGCGAGCAAAATTACCTCGACCGAGAGTAAGTAGACATGACTTAACCCGATCGATGGTTTGGCAAGTGTAAAAAAAGGTTTAATACTCAACCAGAGTAATCACTGGCACATCGGCGGGCAGGCGATCGCGCCCACCGAGATCCTTAAGTTCAATGATAAAAGCAAAGCCCACCAGTTGGCAGCCTGCCTGCTGGACCAACTCAGCAGTAGCATTAGCAGTTCCACCAGTAGCAATCAGATCGTCTACAATCAGAACGCGGCTTCCTGACGACATCGCATCTTGATGCAGCTCCAGCCGGTCTTTACCGTACTCCAGATCGTACTCAGCAGCATAAACCGCTGCTGGCAGCTTACCCGGTTTGCGGACCGGAATAAACCCACAACCCAGTCGATAAGCCAGAACCGTGCCGAAAATGAAACCCCGGGACTCCATACCCACCACATAATCTGGCGATAAATTAGAGCAGTTAGCACCAAGAGTATCTATGGTGTAGCGCAGTCCTACGGGGTCGCGCAAGAGGGTGGTGATATCCCGAAACATAATTGCCGGTTTGGGAAAGTCCGGAATGTCGCGAATGAGAGACTTGAGATCCATAGAGTTGGTCTTACCTCAACCAGGTCATCTGATACATGCTCCCTCTGCGCCTCGTAGCCTGGACGGAGCATGCCTAAAAATCGTACAGTAGATAGGTAGGATCGATGTCTCCCCTTTTGTGGGAGTATGATGTCCCTCGGGTTTCGCCATGGGTCCGGGGGACATCAAGCTCCCGGGAGACATCGAAGGCGACCCCCATCCGTTATGGTAATGGTGAAAGTAAGACTAGCTTGTCCTCTTGCCCCGATTTTTCCGGAACGGTGCCCACTTGCACCAATACCCATTGCGAAAATGAATGTAACAGCGTAATGCCAACTAACAGTCCACCCACCCAGTCAAACCCACTGATATTGTCCACTCTGCCGGAACCACTCCTGAACGATCGGGTCTGTCCCCGTCGCACAAGGTGGCAAATTGACCTGATTTTACTAGCAATTGAGGCATTGGATCTGGGCGGTTCTCAAGCCATGCTAGCAGCCTCCGAGCAGTTAGAACTACGAGGAATTATTAAAAATCGGGTATCTCTTTGGCGCTTACGCAACACCAACCCTTTCCGGAGATCGCATACACGGGGCAGTCTAAGCCTCACGGAAGCTAAGGCCCTGGTGGTGATCGCATGCCATTTGACACGGCGGCAGACAGTATTGCTGCGGCAGTTATTATTAGACTATGAGCAACTTATTCGCAAGCAGTTGCCGCTGGAAAACCATTTTCGACTGTCAGACTACACCGAACGCTTCCGGGTCCACTTCAGGAGTCGGATGAATCTACGTCGTTCTAGTATGGCGGTTTATCGGGAAGATGACCAGTTAAATCGGTTAGCGATGAAAATGTTGAGCCAGCTGCTATTCTGTACTGGCACCTATGGGATGCAAAGGTTTTGGACCAGTTTGTTTGATGGAGAGGTGGCATGAGCATTCAGCGTCTGTATAGTCTACCTAATTGCACTTTGAGACTAGAGGGAACTCAGGACAATACCTCAGCTAGTCCGCCAGAAGTCCTGTCGAATTTGACAGAGGCTGAATGTCAATTTCCCGGGATCCAGCAGTCTTTGACTGGCGGAAAGGAATTTTTGGTGAGTTTGGTAATGGCAGTCAGCCGCTATGGCCAAGCATTTCTGAGTGGGGTGCATGTACCCGCCAGCCAGTCCCAGACCTCCACACTGGTGCATCTGGAGAGACTCGGGGAAAACCAACATCGGTTGATTGCGCAACCCACCGTAGCTGTCAATGGCAAAGAATCCACCGGTGCCAAGCCGATTCAGATCGATTTGACCACAATGCAGCTGTTTGATTTGGTGGAGGCCATAGATCAGTTTTTTGCTGATACTCAGACTTTGCCCGATCTATCTCCAGCCTGGAAGCCAGTTCAAGCGCGATATGTCCAGGCGAGAGTGCCAGTGGTACAGCGGGCCGCACCAGCAGCTTTGGGCATCTCTGGTTTAGCATTGGCGGCGATCGCACTTTTCTTCGTTCCCGTTCCGGAAATCGAACGCCCAACCGAACCAGCGTCTGGGTCTGAGACCAGCGAATCAACGGAAGATAACCTGGCTCCCGAACCCGATCCGATTCCCGTAGAACTCCCTACTCCCGAACCCGAAACTTCAGTAGAACTCCCTACTCCCGAACCCAGTTCGCAGACGCCACCAACTGAAAGGCGATCGTCCCTTTCAGCAGCAGCGTTAGAGGATATTTTCAATTCATCTCCAGAAATTACCGATTCTATCCAACTGTATAGATTGAATTGGAGACTGTTCGAGCAAGTTGACCGGGCCTGGTCCGACAGAGCCAATCTTGATGGAGAATTAGTCTACCGCGTCACTACAGGTAGCGATGGGGCAATTTTGGGTTACAAGCCTGTCAATCGGGGCGCGATCGAGTTAGGAGTGGAAAATACTCCCCTAGCTGACTTAATTTACATTCCTACTGAGAGCAGTAAAAACTCCACCGTTCCGGAAAAATCAGAACCCATTGCCCAATTCAAGGTAGTGTTTACGCCCGCAGGCATTGTCCAGGTTAGTCCCTGGTGGGGATTTCCCGAAACACCCCGAGTAACTTCCCAAATTACAGATCCCTCTGTAGTAGATAATTTGAACCAAAACCTTTACGACCTGATCAATCGCAATTGGAAAACAACACCTACCTTCGATGGAGACTTGCTTTATCGTGTGGGCGTGAGCGAAGATGGAAAAATTGCTGACTACGAACCCCTCAATCAATCCGCTTATAAATACCTCGATCGGACCCCCCTCCCCAGCTTACGCGAGAAAGAACGCTCACTATTTAAGCAGCCTCAGGCTCAATTTCAAGTCATCTTTACTCCCACCGGAACCATACAAGTCACCCCTTGGCAAGGATATTAAATAATCGCCTGAAATTATTGCCATCATTGACGATCTATAAGTTGACTATATATTCAACTTATTTGCAAAGATAGCTGTAGGGGCGAAGCTAAGGATCGACAAAATACGACAGAAAACGACATATACTATACTATAATATCTCCGAATGCTAGCTGCTGCGTGGTCGGGTGAGGGTTGTCGAAAGGCAGCAGCTGCGAAGCCGCGTGAGATGCATCCATACCTCTGTTGGACCGGGGTTAGGGGTTAATTGAGGCGGTCTCTACCAATTAATTACCGTTAGAAGGTTGACTTTGGCAAATTCTAGATCTGCCGTTACTACACTTGATGAGTTTTCGATTGCCATCGCCGCAATTATGGCATCGGGTAATTTAACCGAAATTGTTGGCGAATTTCGATAATTTTCTCAATCAACACAGTATCAGTTGACGCTAAATTAATCACCTCTACTCGTTGACAATACTCCGGACAAAATCAAGAGGCTATAGCCCTGTAGGCAAGCAGCTCCTGGAAGTTCGGGTGAGATTTAATTAAAGTTGGCTCTAGGTCAAACAAGGAAATAAATAAGTCCAAAAGATGCTCATTGAGAGCGAGTCGAAAGTAAGAGGCAATGGAGAAACTCAACTGGTCAGTTGCTGGTTGCGCCGGTTGCAAAGCGGCACTGGTTCCGTTAAGTGTTTGGGGTCAAGGTGCTGAATTTAGGAAATTACAGAGCAGATCGTATGCTAAATAATT
>JACOMV010000259.1:6409-18631 GCA_014324065.1 Hormoscilla sp. SP12CHS1
TGTTGACGAGACTTCGCGTAGGTGTTGGTTTGGCGACGGAAAGCCGAATTTCGCCGTCGCATTGAGGCATTGAATCCCTAACGCCGTTACAAAGGCAAAACTTACAAGCACAGTTAACCCAGCTACAGTCCCAGTTGCAGAATTTGCGCGATCGCACTGCGGCCCTAGAAACTGAAATCATGGGGTCCAGTTCCAAGCTTAACATTGAAGCCCGCCTGGAGATCGTCTCCGAGCAACTAGATCCCAACAATTCCGGTTGGGACCGGAGACCACCCACCTTCATGGTTACCCTACCCAGTGACATTCTGTTCCCAGGAGACCAGACCACTCTTAATCCCAATCAGCAAGCAATCTTAGATAGCATCATTAGCGAGATTTCTTCCGACAAGGGATCCACTGTACGCATCGCCGCCCACACGGATAATGTAGGTGACGCCCAAGATAACCTCCTACTCTCATTACAAAGAGCACAAGTTGTCAAGCAATATCTGGTCGCAGCCAAGGGCGATAAGTATCGCTGGATAGCTATCGGATACGGAGAAAGTCGTCCCCTAGTGGGCAATGATACTGATAGCTTTCGACAACGCAACCGTCGCCTTGAAATCTCTATTGATTAGGAAGAGTTGTTAGTTGTTAGTTGTTAGTTGTTAGTTGCTAGTGGTTAACCACCCACAACTGACCACCTACAACTAAGACCTACAACGGGTGTGGTCAAAAACAGTTGGTACACCGGAGTTCTCGCGGGGTGCCCGGCGTTGCCTTCCGACAGGACATCTGTAAATTGATGTCATAATTTGCGCCAGATGCTTCGCCCCTACAGGGGTATACGACAGCTGGGAGGGCCCATAAACGATCAACGGGTTTTGACCACACCCACCTACAACTGACCACCTACAACTGACTACTTAGCGATAGTTAGTAAACTGCAAGTCAATGGGTAAATCTTCCTGTTTTAGCAATTTAATCACCTGTTGCAGTTCATCTTTGGACTTAGCAGAAACCCGCACGGCATCTCCTTGAATCGATGCTTGCACCTTTTTGAATTGCTCCCGAATTAACTTGGTGATTTTTTTAGCTATTTCCTGGCTAATACCTCTCTTGAGTTTAATTTCTTGACGAACCAGATCGTCGCTTGCTGATTCCACTTTCTGGAAATCAAATATTTTCAGCGACAGATTTCGCTTCGCCGCTTTCGTCTGCAGGACGGTGTGAACCGCCTGCAGGGTGAATTCGCTATCTGTGTTTACTGTAATTGCTTCCTCGCTTAATTCCAAGGTCGTCTTGGTATCTTTCAAGTCGTAGCGACTTTTAATTTCACGGTTAGTCTGGTCTAGGGCATTTACCAATTCTTGGTGGTCAAAGTCGCTGACAATATCAAAGGAATAGGTAGAAGCCATAATTATTTTTCCTTTTCTCTTGACTAATGGCTTAACTTATGGTCTGTCGGTCTAACTGCTGACTATCAACAGGCTTAAGATAATTAAAGTGATAGTGCAAACCTGGCCTATGGCAAACATGAGCGATCGCCCCAAGGGCACATTCAAAATATAAAACACCAAGTATAGCAACCTCGCCCCCACAAAGACAACTGCTGCCACAGCAGCAGCCGTCGCGTCGGTGCCAGTTGCATAAGCCATCAAAGCATAGATCGTGAAAGTTTCAAAAGAGTTCTGGTGAGCCCAGGTTGCTCTTTTAGCATAATCCGGCAGCCTATCAAACATAGCCCGGGGTGCTCCCAGATCGTACCCCACCTGGGCCCGTCCATAGGCCACAACCAAAAAAGGCAGATATATCAGCCCGCTGCTGCGGCAATAGAGTACAGCAGCATTGCTGACACCGGCAATTGTGATAAATCCATGTTCCTAATCAAAATAGAACAAAGTCACCACCTTACGCTGGTCTTCTGCATCGCGGCAGGTTTTCAGCAAGGTGGTGCTGTCATGAAAGGCAAAACAGATCAACTGCTGGCATCTGGAGACGATCTCCGTATTGCACAAAGCACTAGCTTCTGCCAGTGACAGTTCATTGTTTTCTGGCTTTTCCACCAGATGGATCACCTTTTCCAGTTGCTGGCGAGATTCCCAGGGTTGACGATCTAAACTTTGGGGCAAAATTACCGTCAACATGTTAGGGTTTGCCCGCATCGCCCCCCGGATCGCCGCCGCATTGGTGCCACCGGCACCAGAAGTAATCAGACGATTCCCGGTCTCTACCAGAGCATAGCTCATCAGCTCGATCAGATGCTGATGAGTGATTGGCACGTGACGCGACCCCAACAAGGCAATTCGCTTAGAGCTTGTTTGTTGGATGGCCGCTAGCTCTTGCTCTAATGTATCAATCTTGGGTAGCTCGATCGATTGAATCAAAGCTAGTAGGTTTTATTTGGCTGAACAACCTAGCTATTGTAGCACATGCCGAGGAGTTATGGGTACAATTTTGCTGACTTGATGCGGTCGGGAGCTTTGGCAGCACTGGCCGTTCCAGTCATCGGACTCTAGATTCCCTGGATTTGCGGAACTGACTGCAACAGGGCCTCCTCATCCAGGGACTCAGTTTCGTCATCCTTGTCATGGATACGGCCTTTGCTGCCATCCCTGGCAGATATCATGGCAGTAGTCGTGCATGACACGAAATCCTGCTTCCCGCATCTCACGACCGAAAGCTTTGGATTTCTCTATTAATCTCAGCGCCTCACTTGTATTTCCCGCCAGCGCCCGGAATTCGTAGGCGAAAGCATTCGTCTCATCGTTGCCTCGTTCAGCGTACACCATCTGAATTTCCGTCACCGGACGATCCAGAACGATGGTGACGTCGGGCTTTAAAACTGTCGCCACGCCTTTGAGATTATCAGATATACCTTCGTAAACTGCGTTCTCCAGTATCGGCAGATCGTCCGTTCCTACTATCCATTTTTTCTCGCAGGCGACGTGTTTTACGCTCCCGTACGAATCCAGGTGGATTAGGGGAAAGGCGGCGGCCAGCAGTTCTCCAACGGTGCTTTTTCCTGACCCGGGCGGGTCTCCGCCGGGTTTGTTGTCAGTGCTTATTGGTCGGGGAACGAGCCGCCAATGACCTGTATCCTTTCCCTTTTGGGCCAGTGTATCAGCCTTATTACACTGGTTTTGACTGACGACGTTTATATGAACCTTTGCTTTTGCTCATCATAGTTACTTGCTTGACGTTAACCGGTTTAGGCTACCAGTCAGTGCGTCCTCGTTCCCACGGCTCTGCCTGGGAACGCCCCCGCTTTACAGATTGATGCCATCGTGTCCGAGAGCGCCCACCCTGTCGCTCGCCTGCCCGTCGATGGACGGCCCGAAAAATCGCAACCTCTCCGTCCGATTTTTGAACAAACACCTGCCCCCAGTCAACCAACAGAAGAATCTGACCGGGGAAGGAAGCAGGAATCTTCTCCAAACAGGAGAGCGCCCGATCGATATTCCACCTATTTTCGGGGATAGCAGTAAAAAGGAATAGTCCGCTGTCATGGCTGACTATAATAAAATAGCGATCGCCCCCTCTCTCACTCCACTGCGATCGCTGTTACGAGAATGTCGGCAACACATTAAAGGAAATACCAGATCGCTTTGGACTGCAAAAGGAATTGTTGAATGCCAGAAGTAGGAAGGGAACACAAGATATCCGTCAGTCAATTATTACCACCGATACCGCGATCTCCTTTACCTTTCTTTTTGGCCGCCTTCCGTCTTTGTTCCCTATTCACCTTCAGCCCTTCCCAGCCGACAGTCCTCTCCTCTCCGCACTCCGGGATGCGGCCCAGCAGTTCCAGCAATCTGTCAATATCAAAATGAGATGCCATCAGCTTTTGGATGCATTCCACCTTCACCGGTTCCCGCAGGCGCACTCTGCCAAAAGTACTGTCAATGATTTCTACCGTACTCAGGGTATCTTTGTCAACAGACAGAATCGGCACCTCTAACTCTTCCGCCCGGTTGAGGATCATCTCCGAGGGTGGGATCAGACCTGTCAGCACCAGACATTGAGTAGAAGTCTCCAGGGCTGCTAGCTGCATATCTGTGCGATCGCCTCCCGTCACCACCGCCATATTTTCCCCTTTCGCGAAATATTTTAGCGCCGAGTTAACATTCATCGCCCCGATTCTCAGGCTTTCCACCATCAAATCTAGCCTGTCTGGGCAACAGAGTACCTCAGCATCTAGCTGCTGCACCAGTTCAAAAACACTTACACTTTGGAGTAAATTGCTTCTGGGCAATCTGCCCAACACCGGTATCCCCTGAGCTTCCAAAAACGGTACAATAGTTTGTTGGACATTTCCGCGCTTTTCATTGGTAATATCGTTAATCAACACTCCCACCAACCGATCGCCCAGGCGCTGTTTTGCCGACAACAGCCCATCCACCATCCCTTCTGAGTTAAATCTCGCCACCAGTAGCACCGCTGCCTCTACCACCGTCGCTATCTGTAGCAAAGACAAATTAAATAAACTACCCTCTGCTAACGTTCCTGGTCCTTCCAGCAACACCAGAGAGTCCGACGGCACTTGGGAGTAAATTTCAAGTAACCCTGACCTGCCTGTTACCGTTCGATCGCGTAGCGTCTTCGCAGATGAATCTTTACCCACAGATAGGCCAGTTTCAATTGACTGCTCATCCACACACAGAATTGTTGGTAGCAGGAGATCGGGTGGCAGTTCCAGAGTTGAGGCAATAAACTCAACATCTGCGTCCCCTACTTGGGCATTTTTGGCATAATCTTCGCCGATACTGTTTCCCAGAGGCTTCCCGTAGACTATGGGCAGTCCCTTCTCGCGCAACTGACTCGCCAGTCCCAGAACGGTAGCTGACTTACCAGTGTTAGCCTCCAGAGAGCCAACTAGGAGATATCTAGAGTACTTTGGCACCTTCTCCTCTCCGACAGAATTATTCATCTTCTTCTTCATCCGCATCCAAGCGTAACAGCTTACGGTAAAAAGCTTGTGGAAAATCTGTCACCTGAGAACGCTTGTAGTTCATCATCACCTCAATCAGGAAATCGACAAACATATGATTTACCAGCTCCAGTTCGTAAGTCAGATCCGCATTGCCATCAAACTGGATCTGGCAACGAGTCATATCTGCTGGTAGGGTAGAAACGAACCACGTTGCCAGGAACAGGATGCTTTCACCCCCTTCTATTTTACGCTCACCTTCCAAAGACGCTTTTTGATAGAGGCCGATCGCTTTCGGTAACCATGTCCGCTTGTTCCCTTGGTAGTAAGGCAGATATACCCACGGCGCGGTTATCGGCTGGCTGGATATTCTCTAGGTGGTCCATACTCCCATCTTCTGTCAGTTGTTAGTGGTTAGTTGTGAGCATGGGAGCTGGCATCGGGTGGCTGGATACTGGTACGTGGTCAGTTGTCTGTTGTCATAGGCAGTACCCTATCACCAGTCTCGCACAGTCCCCGCACAGTAGAGCAGGCGATCGCCAGTCCCCGCACAGTAGGCAATCGGCAATCACTAGTTTAACAAAGATTAACAAAAACGATATTATTGCCTATAATAGAGGGAATCCCCGTGCAGCGGTGGGGGCAGGGAGCCTGCGTATGAAACAGAAAGCGTATTCGTCGATTGGACTTGCGGCTGTGCCCGAGATGTCCTCCTTCGATAGCTTCTCGGAGAGAGATGTCTCCCGGAAACGCTAGTCGCACAACTGGTGGGGCCCGCACAAAAGAGAAGATATCGGGGCTAGGTCTCTCCGGACAGCCGCCTAATCGCACAAGGACGGGGAGATACCGATGTGCTATTAATGTGCTCTGCGTAGTGCGAATAGCGCACGCAGAGTACATTAAGCAGTGCGATTACGATGCGCGAGGGGTAGTGCGATTGTGCATCGAGCGCGCAGAGCACATCGAAGCGCTGCACAACTCGTGGCCGTGTCTCCTAGGAGCTCTAGAAGCACTACCCAGGAGACCAGGCGGCAAACAGGACATCGTACTCGCACAAGGACGGACTCGTGTCCAGAGACGCCCACCCTGTCGTTCGCCTGCCCGGCAACGACATGGGTGGGCGCTCTCGGACACGACAACAGGATTGAGATTCGACGAAGTATGACTATTATGTGTCAAAAATAATTCTAATGTAAAAGTACTTATGTCAGAGAATTCCTGGTCAGAAAAGGATGGCTACTCAATAGAGGAGGCTTGTAGCTTATTGTCTGACAAACCTGCTGTCTCTGTTGACAAGCACCCACTGCTCGCCTCTACGGGCTGCGCTGCCTCTACGGGCTGCGGCGCCTTTCAGACTTGTCAAGATACACAAAGAGATGCTTCGGTCGAGACATCGGTTGAGTATCGGGGCTATTCAGGACGCAGACGCAAAGCAGCTGTGCTGTTGATCGTGATTTGGAGTGGGACGATCGCCCTACATTTATTTTCTTGGGGTTTTGGGTTCGTGGTCGGGATGACTGCGATCATGTCAATTCATGCGGTGCGGGTGTTGACTGCTCAAAGATTGCTGGTGCCAAAACCATTGTCGGATGAACCCCTCTGTGAATGGCCCTATGTATCTTTGCTGGTGGCAGCGAAAAATGAAGAAGCTGTCATTGGTAGGCTGGTGCAGATGCTCTGCAATCAGGACTATCCTAGTGAAAGATATGAAGTATGGGTGATAGACGATTATAGTACAGACTCAACAGCACTGGTGTTGTCAAGCATGCAGACAAAATATGACCAGCTGAAAGTGCTCCGCCGTGCAGCAAATGCTACTGGCGGGAAATCAGGGGCCCTAAATCAGGTATTGCCCCTGACAAAAGGGGAGGTCTTGGCGGTCTTTGATGCTGATGCTCAGGTGACGCCGGATATGCTCAAACGGGTGTTGCCGATGTTTCAACGGTCCCAGGTGGGGGCGGTGCAGATGCGCAAGGCGATCGCTAATGAGGGGGTCAACTTCTGGACCCGGGGACAAAGCGCTGAAATGGGTCTCGATAGCTATTTCCAGCAGCAGCGGACCGCGATCGGAGGCATTGGAGAACTGCGGGGTAACGGTCAGTTCGTCCGCCGGGAGGCAATGTATAGCTGTGGGGGCTGGAATGAGGAGACGATCACTGACGACCTGGATTTAACTATCCGCTTACATCTGAACCAGTGGGATATTGAATTTATGCTCGAACCCGCTGTGCTTGAAGAAGGTGTTACCAGTGCTCTATCCCTTTGGCATCAGCGCAACCGCTGGAGCGAAGGGGGATATCAACGCTATCTGGACTACTGGCGGCTGATTTTTAGCAACCGGATGGGGTGGCGCAAAACTTGGGATATGTTCATGTTCTGGATGATCCAGTATTTCTTACCCAATGCTGCTCTGCCAGACTGCTTGATGGCGATCGCTCGCAACCGACTGCCGGTGCTGAGTCCGATGACTGCTCTGATGCTGGGCATATCATTGGTGGCCATGTTTACGGGTTTGCGGCGGATCTCTAAAGAGTCGGAAGAGTGCGCCAGTCTGCGGAAAATTTTGGTGACCTCACTCCAGACAATGCGCGGCTCTTTATATATGCTGCACTGGTTGCTGATTGTCGCTAGTACCGCTGCCCGGATCTCAGTCAGACCTAAACGCCTGAAATGGGTAAAAACCATACATCAAGGCACCGGTGAAGAGAGTTTCGAGTTTTAAGTTGCAGGGGCAGGGCCCAACGCTTTGCCCTGATTTTTTGTTTGTTGTTAACTGTTAGTTGTTAGTTGTTAAGAATAATTAATTAATGTGAGTTCAAGAAAAAAAGTTGTGCGAGTCAAGTCAGTCAGATGAGCGGTGACCTATTGGAAAATTATGCTGGTGGATGATGACGATCGAGCAATAGTCAGGACCGTTTTGACTGTACGTAGCCTTCTGGCTTGCAGCGTAAGCCTTTGCTCAATAGAGCAATATAAGCGACGTTAGCCCTGGGGCTGACAAAGAAAAAATTGGCGAACGATATCCCCAGCCGCCCGAACCCGTTCCCAGGCAGAGCCGTGGGAACGAGGGGTCCGGCTACATGAACAAAGCCCCAGCTCCCCGGGTAACTACTTGTGACCGCACGCTGCGGGCCTTTTGCCCCAGCCCGCGCACCTCGGGGGTTCTGGGCTCTAACAAAAAATATAGCAGGACATTGCAAAGAAATCATTGACGTTTATCTCGGCATCCTCGGGAAAAGACGAGAAGGGTTTAATGGCCGTGCTCCCAGATACGGCGATCGTTTCGATATCTTCTGAGAGCTTGATATCCCCCGGACGCACGGCGAAACCCGGGGGACATCATACCCGCACAAAAGAGAAGATAAGTAGTTAGACAAAAATAATTGCACATAGCCATGGGCGACATGCTCCGGATATGGAGATTAGCGCGAGAGAGTGTGTGAAATTAATTTTGTCCATGTACTTATCGCTGTTAGATGTGGTCATGGAAACAAAGGATGCTGGTTTAAGGGTGGCTAAATTAGAGAAGTGCTGAAAAATAAAGCAGTGCGGATATTTGTACAGACAGAGTAACCGGGAGCAGAAACAAAAGAGTCGGCTGAAGTTAATTCTGATGACTGTCTTGAAAGTATCGCCTGATTACGACTCGCGGCTGCGACCCTGGTATACAGCCCCAGTGGCAACTGGGGGGGCGACATGGAGTGAAATTTATCCATTTTTTGCCGAACTGGGGATTGCTGCTAGTCAGCCAGTCTATGATGAAGAAGGCAATCTGCTGAGGGTTTTAGTCACGGAGTTAGCGCTCTTACAATTGGGTGACTCAAGAGCAAATGTGCAAAATCGTGTCCAGAGACGCCCACCCTGTCGTTCGCCTGCCCGGCAACGATCTGGGTGGTTCGTTTCCAAGAGCACTTACCCTGTCGTTCGCCTACGAGCGCTCCGACATGGGTGAGTGTCTCTGGAAACGAAAGCTCTCGGACACGATTGGTAAATCAGGCCAGAGTTTCATTAGAGAACGCTCTGGAGAAATAGTGGCACCCTCAGTCTGCTGTATGCCTCTTTTCTCTCGATGTCCTCCCCATCTCAGAAGCTTGCCAAAGTAGGAGATAGAGGGTCGGAGCTTTCAACTAGATCGCCCCGAGGTTCCTCATCCTGGTAAACTTCAATTAACTACAGTGAAATCATCGACATTAATCAGGGTAGAATCAATGCCCTGTAGGGTGGCTAAGGTTTTCTTTTCAATGTTAATCAAGGTATTTCGGCCCTGAGAGACGATCTTCAAATCGTCGAAACTCAAACCTCCTGTTAGCCCGACTCGTGTCCGAGAGCACCCACATGGGTGGGTGTCTCTGGACACGACAGGAGAGCGTTAATGCTTAACGGCCATTTTTGCCTAGGCAATTTAATGCATCACAGCTTATCCGGAGAGTTGGCTGTGCGCATTGCATTGGTAGGGGTCGAGCTGTCCCTCATGGGACAACCCTCCCATTCAAAACCGGACTTGCGACTTTCACCGCAGGAGGCTACTGGTTGATAAGCCCTTGTCATGGGTAGCCAGTGATTGGATTACTCCTTGTTTGTCTTATGAAATTTCACCCATCGGACTGGCAGTTTCTCACTTTTTGGCCTTGGGCCTGTTGTGATGGTCCAGCATAGATGTAGAATTAGAAGAACACTCCTTCCAGGAAATTGTTGTTCCTGAAAGGAGTTTTCCAGCCGCAGGTCTGTTAAAATAAAATCCCCAGGGAATCAGAAATTAAACAGTTGGAAATTGAAGCTATGATTAACGTTGGTTTGTCTGTTATGATTAGGAGGTAAAATAGTACAGCAAGCAGATAATGATCGATTAAAAGAGGCTTTGAGTCACTACAAAGCCGGACGTCTGAATGAAGCGATGGCTGTTTATTTAGCGATGCTCAAACAGCAGCAGCAGCAGCCAGAATTAGTAGAGGCTATGCAGATGCTGGGAATTATTGCTTATCAGACGAAGGAATACGATCGGGCGATCGGCTATTTCCAACAGGTGATATCTATAAAGCAAGATTGGCCTGAGATTTATAATAATCTGGGGGCTTGCTTCTGGGAACAGGGGAAAATAGAACAGGCGATCGCTGCCTACAAACAGGCGATCGCGGTGAAGCCTGATTATCTTGATGCTTATGATAACCTGGCTTTGGCCCTGGAAAAACAGGGAAAAAGATCGGAGGAGATCCGTCTGCGAAGACGTGCGCGCGAGACGCACCAGCAAGTGGGATCGCTGACCCAGAGTGGAGCGGCCCCTGAAAAATTGGCGGCGATGCGTCGCCAGGAAAAGCGTTATCGAGAGGCGAACGCTCATTACCAACAGGCGATTAGTTGGTATCAAAAGGGAGAAAAATACAAGGCGATCACCCTCTGTCGCCAAGCGCTATTGGCCCATCCGGGACATAGCAAAACCGTGAATTTGTTGGGGGTATGTCTCCAAAATACCGGGAAGCTAGCAGAAGCAGTATCCGTATACCGGGAGGCGATCGCTCTCAATCCCCAGGATATGGGCCTGCACAATAATTTGGGCGTAATTTTGTGCTCCTTGGGCCATAAGGAACAAGCGCTCGCCTGCTACGAAAAGGCCATCAGCATTGACCCCAACTGTGCGGATGCTTACTATAATGCAGCCAAAATTATGGAAGAGCAAAACCGTAGAAAAGAGGCGATCTCCTATTATGAAAAAGCCATTGCCATTAAACCAGAAAAGGTAGAATATTACAATCAGTTGGGTTTAGCTTTGCAAAAGTTTAACCATGAAGAACAGGCGGTCGCCTGCTACGAAAAGGCCATCAGCATTGACCATAACTGTGCGGAAATTTACTCTAATTTGGCTAGTATCCTGGGAGTGTATGACCTCATAAAAGAGGAGATTGCCTATTGTAAAAAAGCCATTACCATTAAACCAGAAAAGGCGTAATTTTACAATCAGTTGGGTATATCCTATCACAGATGGTTCGAGTTAGGAGAGACAGCGAAACAGTATGAACAGGGTATCGCCTTAAAGCAGAACTATCTGGAAGCAATTTGTAACCTGGGGGTGATGCTGCAAAAGCAAAGTAACATAGCAGAGGCGATCGCACAAGATGGCCAGGCTCTGGCAATTAAACCAGATGATCCAGAAGTATACAATAATATGGGTACGGCTTGGGAAAGTCAGGAGAGGAAATTGACAGAGGCGATCTCGTGCTATAAACAGGCGATCGCTCTGAAACCAGACCTTGCCGAAGTCTACATCAACCTGGGTATTGCCCTGCAAGAAAAACTGAAAATACAAGAGACGATGGGCTATTACCGCTATGCTATTGCCTTAAAGCCAGATGCAGCAATGGCCCGCTTTCGTCTGGGAGAGCTCTTGTTATTATTGTAGGACTTTCAGCAAGGATTTGTAGAATATGAATGGCGCTGGCGCATGGAACCACAGACCCCGGAAGAACGCTTGGGAAAACCCCCTTGGGATGGTTCGCCACTGGCAGGAAAAACTATTCTTTTACATACAGAACAGGGACACGGGGACGCTATCCAGTTCGTCCGTTACGCGCCCTTAGTAGCCCAGCGGGGTGCTGGTAAAGTAATTCTGGAAACCTATCGGTCTCTCAGGCGCTTGTTTACTACGGTCTCCCTTGTTCAAGAGGTGGTAGTCAAGGGCGAACCATTACCAGCATTTGACGTGCAAGTCCCCCTGATGAGTCTCCCCCGCATTCTGGGTACGACTATAGAAACTATTCCCAATCGAGTTCCCTATTTGTACGCTGAAGAGAAGGACGCAGCGGTGCTTGGAGCGTTGCCGCGTCCTTCAGGACAAGAGCCCGGTGTCTCGGTCGCTACGAGTCCTTCAGGACAAGAGTACGCTCCAGACACCGGAGCGGAAGGCGCCGTCAAGTACAGTGGAGCACTACGAACGGCGCGACATCCCGATGGCATCGTAAAGGTCGGCATTGTGTGGTCTCCTAGTGATAGAGCTAGCAAGAAGCGGTTTTGTCCGGTTTCCCTGTTTCTGGAACTGTCGCAGATACCAGGAGTTTCTCTTTATAGTCTGCAAAAGGAACATACAGATATCCTGGATGGGGCACCTATACAGGATTTAAGAGAGCTGTTGAATGACTTCGCTGATACGGCTGCTGTTATCTCACAACTAGACTTAGTTATATCTGTAGATACAGCAGTTGCCCATTTAGCAGGTGCTTTAGGAAAACCTGTCTGGGTGCTGTTACCTTTTTCTCCTGACTGGCGCTGGTTGCTCGATCGATCGGATAGCCCCTGGTATCCCACGATGCGGCTATTTCGTC
>JACOMV010000260.1 GCA_014324065.1 Hormoscilla sp. SP12CHS1
AGGGTTTCAGCTATGCCTCATGTTGGAGCAGTCTGGGCCAACATGATTATCCGATTTATTTGCGGCGTTGCGTACTAGTTCCAGGAAAGGAACAAGAGCACTTCCACAATCATGCGATCGGGGTGACGGCTACTTCCCAAACCCCGGGCAAGGCATTATGAGCAATAGGGTTGCGTACCGCCCTTGCTGCTGCCACCGTTTCGGACGAGGGTGCATGCAACATTCTCAAAAATGTTGGCAGTGCCATGCGACCGGGGAAAAAGCTCTATATTTTTGAGTTGATTGACTCGGAGGTCGCAAATAACCCTTATATCGGCATCAAGAACCTACAGATGTTGCTCGTGCATGGCGCTCCGGGGCAGAGTGGGGGACCGGGAGAGCGTACCCAGGCTGAGTTTGCGTCCCTACTCAGCCTGGCAGACTTTGAAATAATTGAAACCAAAAGACTGCCCTCAATTGACGTAGTCGTTGCCGTTTGTAGATAGGGTGCTAGAACATCTGTCAAGAAACCGGGTTTCTCTGCTTAAAGCCTCGATATCTCGTTGATAGCGGCACTAGAAACCTGGTTTCTGACCTCTACTTGACCGACTAGGGTTGAACAGTTTTACTTATCCTCACCTGGTATACCTTCAGGGTGCCAGATTTCGATCCGCTTCTGCCGAAATGCCTTTTCTTCTTCATAAAGGTTCTCCAGTTCTACCACCTTGGCTTCAGAAATGCCCAGTTTAGCAGCCATCTTACGAATGGTGGTTTTTTCGCCATCGCTGTATTCGCCATCAGCAGCCGAAGCCTGAATTGCCTCATAAACTAGGACATAACGTCCCTGTTTGGCGAGCGGATCGCTGAATACGAGTTTTTCTATGTCATCAGTCGTGCCAGTGCCGTTATAATTACGCAGTTCATCGATTTGACTTTCACGCATCTCCGGATGATATGTCTGAGCGTGACCGATCGCCCAATCCCGTTCAGCTTATGCCAGTTCTCCATCCCCGTTGGCACACAGCAGAAGCGCCTTGTACCAAATTATAGATGTCTCAGGAGGGAGCGTCTTTGCGATCCCGTAACGATCGGTCTCGATCCAGGGTGCCGGTCCATAGACTTCATATATGCTATTGTTCTCCTTTCCTTAACTTCCATCCAATCCTATGACAAAGTAATGTCCATCTCAATAGTCATGTAGAATTTGGACTATCGGATAGTCTCGTAACCCACCTGAAGATATCACGATCGGGCTGTCGTTGCTACATACTCCCGGACATATGCAGCTGAATCTAATGTAACACCTTACAGGCGATCGCCTCAGTAGGATGGTGGAAACCCGGTTTTTTTGCTGATACCGGGTTTCTTAATTCTTTAAACCAAGTTACCCTAAGGTAAGCGCTTTAGCGCTTACTACAAACCGTAAAGTTTGACAGTGTTCTAATGACGAGCGTGGTGATGATGATGGTAGTGACCGCGTTCCCAGGCGGAGCCTGGGAACGCGCCTGCTGCTAATTGCGGATTGACCGCTAAGGCATTTTCTGATAATAATGCCTCAATCTGGGGATTGGCCCATTCTGCTGCCATCCGCAAAAATTCAGGACGATCGTTAACGCATTCCATCTGCACGTACTTAACCTCGGGATGCTTGTGCTGCAAGGCATGTACAATATGGTCCACATCCAGCAAGGTTTCGTGGTTCTCTGTGGCAAAACCAATGGGCATAAACACAACCGCTGTTGCCCCCAGTTGGATTAAGTTTTCCGCTGCTAACTTCACATTGGGTTGCGTCCATTCAATTAAAGGTGTATCGTGGTTGAGCCAACCGATCGAAATCAGCGGATATTTATAAATCAGCCGTTCTCGGACTAAATCGTAGAGTACCTGACTTTCAGTAATGCCAGAAGTGAATCCTTTGGCTTTGTGCGGACAGCCATGATTCATTAATACTATACCTGTTTGCGATGGCAAGTGGGCAACTGCCAGTTCCCGATCGATTTTCTCGGAAACTAGCTGGGCCAGCAGGTTAATGTAGTCCGGTTCGTTGTAAAATGAGGGAATGTAACGCTGTCCTTTGACCCAATGTTCCTGGCCGGAGTCTGTCAACTGGGCAAGGGCATTATTTACCTGTTCGACAGCAATGCCGCTAGTGAAGATCGAATCTACCACTAGGAGGGGATAAATCAGCAGCTTATCAAATCCTTGGGTTTTGATTTCTGCTAAAACCTGTGCCGGGAGAAAGGGGGCGCAGAAGTTGAACGCTTTGAATACTTGCACCTTTTCACCCCATTTGGACTGAAGATGCCCTTCAATGCCCGCCCGCTGCCGCTCAAAAATTGCATTGTGGGGCGAAATAAAGTTACCATGCTGGTGATTCCACTCATGCAAGTCAAACATGGCCAATAGCTTGGCTAGGGGGGGATAGATCCAGGAGGGAACTGGGGCAAACTTGGCCGTGAGCAGATTTAAGGCTTGTTCGTTATAATTGGCAAAATCATCGTAGCTTTCCACCTCACCATAGCCCATCAGCAGCACGGCAACCCAATCGCTGCCTGGCTGTGAGTTGGGCGAGACTACTTGCTGTTGTTCTGCTGTAGCAACCACAATGTCATCCTCCATTGGATAATTTACTCTGACAATGCACCGGATGGGACAGTGCATGGGCCGTTTCCGAGAGTGCCCACCTATGTCGTGCGCGGTCCCGACACGACATGGTGGGCATCTCTGGAAACGGGCCTATCCTAGAGTAGCATAGCCCTAGGGGGGTATTTGTCACTGGAGATGGGACTGGTCTGCTCGACGAGGCGATCGCCATTCCCCAAGGGATGTAACTAAAGTAGCTGATAGGGTCAAAAAATCTACCGACGATCGTGAAATTGAGATGGACGCCTTACTTGACAGCGCTGTCTGCAGTAGTGCTAGTTATTGCTGGTGGGTGCGGTCAAAAGTAGTTGATTAGCTGACAGCCACCAATACAACTACTTTTGACCACAATCTCGCCCTCACCCGTGCATGGTCCGGCTACACGAACAAAGTCAGCCCTTCGGCGTCTTCCGAGTTACCAGGCGGTAGCCGGGTAACTCGGCTTTGTGTCGGTTTCAACCGGTTTCAACCGACTAATAGGATAGGACGGGGTAGAGCTGAGAGTCGCCTCTCAACCCTCCCTTACTTAAGAAAAATCGGAACCGGACTTGCGATTTTCCCCGCATCCGGCTACTGGTTGGTAGGCCCTTGTCATGGGCAGCCTTGTGAAATCGGCCTCATCTTGTGTACTTTGGCCCCTTTTGTTCAGTGTCGCAACCGGTCGTATGCCAGAGCCTGGGCGGTTCGTGACGGGCTGATTACAAACCCCATGTGGTCACTCTTTCCTGACATGAACCCCATTTCTGGGAGACACAACCAATTTACCTGGTCTGCGGGTGACTCGGTCCTTATGCATACCTCAATGGCAGATGAGCCACGGATCTATGCTGTGTTGGGGGCTACTAATTCCCAAGATTTCCTACCATATCCGGCCTACGTCAGCGGTAACCTCTATGGGTTACTCGTGGAGTAACGACATATCCCTAGTGGTCGTTTCGTTATCCACCTCTTATCCTGGGCGTTACCCCAGGCATTAGCTTCTTAGGCCATCCCTCCCCCGGTGCCTTGCGCTTATCATCTAACTTATCCCGAATGAGGGATAGAACACCGGAGGTTACTTGGTTCCATGGTATCATTTCACGGTGCTTTTAGGCCCCTACTTTTCCCCGGGAGTTCTTAGAGTACGATATTAGCCAAAGGATAGGACTAATACAGACTTCCATTTCCCTTTTGGGCCAGCGGCTCAGCCTTTGCGCTGGTTTTAGTTAACGAGGTTTACGTAGGTTCGCTTATTCTAGCCATGAGCATCTTTCCTAGCGGCGTCTCTGGCTTAGGCTGCCAGATGGCCTACATTTGAGTCCTTGCTTCACACCACGGTGATGTCACTCCGTAGTATTAAGGACCGGTGTCACCCCCGTACCTGGAGGGAGGGAATTGAACCCTCATGAATACCACAGTTACCTGGTTAATGCTTCCAGGCGGGGCGTTCCGTGTTAAACCACGTTAGACCACAACAAATCGCACATCCTTAAACTAATCATAGCATTCGGAGTTCCCTGACTCTGGCAGGAAAGCCCATTTTGAGGCTCAACCTCCAGCCAGCCCCAGATTATTATGACATCATCGAGAGAATGTTTTTCCTCAACGGACGATCGCGCGCCAGACCGCAACATTCGGGTGCGCACAGAAGCCGGACACTGCATGTATAAATTGATGATAAGCTGTCGCGCATCTAAACTGCATGTTGGGGCTTCCAGTAAAATCGAGGCAACCCACGACAGCGTAGCGTGAGCTATAACGGCAATTTTGGACTATGCAATTTAAATGCATCACAGCTTATCACCCGATAAGTAGTTAGACAAAATTAATTACACATCGCATGGGCGCCAGAACGCTGGAAACGCTTGTAACGCAGGGACTGCTCTCATGCAATTATTTTGTCCTATTACTTAATTGATTGATGCCGTACCGCTACCGGATGCATCCACAACGGACGATCGCGTCCTGATTTCGGAAAGTGCGAACGGCAAACGCTTTAGCGTTTACTACCAACGGCAAACGCTTTAGCGTTTACTACCAACGGTAATTGACGGTGGTCAAGCGTTAATGGTTAATGGTTAATCATTATGGCAATTAGCAATAGCGCTACGCGCAATTCGCAATTCGCAATTCGCAATTTCCACATGAAGATAATTATTTGTCCGGGAATTCACGATCGCGCCCTAACGGAAAGCTTTCTCCAAGGATTAGAATTACCTGCGCCTGCTATGATTTTTCCAGCATCGGGTTACTCCCCGGTCTCGGCAGTTCAGGTTTGGCAGTTTTTGACGGATAATATAGGAGAACCTGGGCGTGAGAGCGACGCCATCATCTCGATCTGCTTTAGCGCTGGAGTAGTTGGGGCAATAGGCGCAGTTTGGCAATGGCAGATGTGGGGAGGTAAGGTAAAAGCGTGTTTTGCTCTAGATGGTTGGGGTGTACCGCTGTTGGGCAATTTCCCTATCCATCGACTCAGTCACGATTATTTTACCCACTGGAGTTCCAGGTTACTGGGAACGGGAGAAGATAGTTTCTATGCTAACCCCCCAGTGGCACATTTGGAATTGTGGCGTGAGCCCGATACTGTATCAGGTTGGTGGCAACTCCCCGACGGCAATGCTCAACGGACTACCGCATCAGAGTTCTTAACTACACTGCTACAGCGCTATTGCACTAACCACTGTCAGTAGTCAGTTATACGTTGTTCGTTGTCAGTTGTTCGTTGTCAGTTACCACACTGAGGGAACCTTGTAGATGAGATAACGAGAAAATAGTATTATTTGAGCCAGTCTTTACCGATCCTAATTGTTAAGTCTGAGTAGACATGTCCTGTTGAACTGGCTTCAATTTTACCCTTGTCTAAAACTCTTTTCAGGTATTGAGCGCCTACTAGGTCCCCTTTTTGCACGATAATCTGGGTATAAAGTACCTCCACTGACCAATCCTCAACTAAGTATAAATTATAAAAACCCTGTTTTTGCAGCTTCTGGGCCAGTTGACGGGCTATGTTCGGTTGGCCAGTAGCATTTTGAATCGCAATCCTCAAAGATTTAGGCGATCGCCCGGTGGAGACGCTAGTGCCGGAATAGTCACTCCAAGCATTGCCCATCCAGTACATGTGGAAATATTCCCGCAACACCCGATCGCGCCCTCTGGGGTCGATCGCCCAGTAGCTAGTAGGGAACTCTCCGGGATAACTATAACGACCGGGCAGCATTACCTGCTTAAAATGCTCTGGTTCGATTTGCAAAGCGAGACTCACTAGCGCTCGCATTTCTTGGGAACTAATATTAGTATCGATATGCTTGTGCACGACCCGAATCAATTGGGGCAAACGGGGCAAGACTGAAGCACTGTTCAGACGCTGGCGCAAGGCTTTGATGACAGCTTGCTGGCGCTGCACCCTACCGATATCCCCTAACTCATCCGCCCGGAAGCGGGCAAAATCAGACGCCTGCTTGCCATTCAGGGTTTGCCATCCGGGCAGCAGATCGATTTTTAACCCCTGGGTGTAGTCCACATAATGCATCGGGCGATCGACAAACACCTCCACCCCATCCACTAGATCCACTAACTCCCGAAAGACACCGGTGTTAACTCGGATATAGCGGTCAATGGGCAGGTCGAACAGCAGGTTACTGACTGCCTTGACTGTTAAATCTGGACCGCCTAAAGGATTAACTTGAGAAAGTTTCTGCCAACCCAGGGCCGGGAACGTCACAAGGGTGTCTCGGGGCAGAGAAAGCATGCTCAGAGATTTATCGTTAGGATCGACTCGCAGCACAAGCAGGGTGTCGCTGCGGCCAGAAAAGCTCTCCGGGGAATTTTCTCTGGTCCCAGGCACCCGATCGATGCCCATAATTAAAATATGCACCGGTCGGGTTAACCGGTATTGAAAGCCGTGACGCCACAAATGTCCGATTTTTCCGGAACGGTGCGATCGGCCCGCCACCTCTCTAATGCTGCTCTTGCTGTCGGGAGCAAGCAATGCTACAAATGCTCCCATCGATGCCGATAATAGGGTAGTCAAGATCGACAAGGAGATCCAGAACATCCAGGAGGGCGTGGTAAAGAGGGGCGGTTGGCGCAAATTGTTTGAGGTGCGATCGACTACTCTCATGCTCAATCAGAGGCTGCTGCATTTACCACGATTGTACTTTGAGTGGGCAAGGCACCGGAGACCACTTAAACACTCTTGCACTGCCCCTCTCTTTTTGTTTATCCAGGTTTTCCAGGTTAGAAGCTGAAATCGGACAGTGATGACTGTAGTTCCGATAAGTCCGGATTCGGTATTAGATTCAGATCCTCGGAATACTCTTTAGGGGGTGACAGGGGCGGCGACTCAGGAGTGGGTGTTGACGGCTCAGGGGCAGGGGCGGTGTTGGTGTAATCCGACCGAGAGGCAACAATGGTGTCACCGTAACGACTTAGGGACTTGCGGGTTATTAATGTACCAACGCCAGTAAAGCAATTTCAAGTGTACAGTAGGTTTGACTGGTACTTGATTGTGCGATTTTTTATAGTCTAACATAGTCAAACACGAAACGCTATGCCTGAGATCATTACTCAGGTAACTATGGAACTCATGAGAGTTTGATTCTCTCCTGACCTGCAAATATAATCAGAGACACAAAAGCTGCTAATATATTTAGGTAGCAACTTAGGTTATTTATTAGTAAGTACATAGGCAAAATTATTTTTATATGAACTCCTCACATAACAAGGGTTTGACGTATAGTAAATATAAAAATAATTTTGCACAACTACTTATTGAGCCATGAGCAATGTTTAGGGGTGTACACAAAGCGGATGCGGTGGCTGGGATTTTGCAAAAAAGCCGCACGGGTATCCTGACGCCGGGCCGTGGCCGGAATATCATCTAGGAGTCATGAAGCCTTGAGGAGAAGGGGGTCCAACCACTACCCGAACCCCAAACACAGATGCCACGGGGGCCATGGGGTAATGTGTGCTCACTGGATGACGTTCTAGCGATAAAAATGTGTGCTTACTGGTTTACATCCTGAAGAGAAGAGGCGAAATGTCTATCACAAAAAAGGCCAGCCTGGGAGCTAGCCTTTAAGTCTTTTTTTTGAGTTATTCTATCTTATCACAACCTTTTCCGTGATAATCTGAAAAATGGCAATTTAAGCATAAATTAAGACTGTCCGCCGGTCACCTAATAACTGAATCACAATTGACAGCGAGATTATGGCAACAGAGACAAACCTTGGTACAATTACTCAGATAATCGGTCCCGTTGTAGACGTGGAGTTCTCCACCGGGAAGATGCCGCAGATATACAACGCCCTGAAAATTGAAGGCAAAAATGCAGGTGGACAGGATGTATCCGTTACTTGCGAGGTGCAACAACTGCTGGGGGATAACCAGGTACGAGCAGTTTCCATGAGTAGCACCGACGGTCTGATGCGGGGCATGGAGGCGGTAGATACAGGCGTTGCTATCAGCGTGCCTGTGGGTAATGTCACCCTGGGTCGGATTTTTAATGTCCTGGGCGAACCGGTAGATGAAAAAGGAGCAGTGGAGAGCCAGGAAACCTCCCCCATCCACCGTCCAGCACCGACGATGACAGAGTTAGAAACCAAACCTGCTGTCTTTGAAACTGGGATCAAGGTGGTAGACTTGCTGGCTCCCTATCGGCGGGGCGGCAAGATCGGTCTCTTCGGCGGTGCTGGTGTCGGCAAAACCGTGATCATCATGGAGCTGATCAATAACATTGCTAAAGCTCACGGTGGTGTCTCCGTGTTTGGCGGTGTGGGGGAACGCACCCGGGAAGGTAATGACCTTTACAAGGAAATGATTGAGTCTGGGGTGATCGACGAAGAAAACCTCAGCGAGTCCAAAGTGGCGCTAGTATACGGTCAGATGAATGAGCCGCCGGGAGCCCGGATGCGGGTGGGTCTGTCGGCCCTGACGATGGCTGAATATTTCCGGGATGTCAGCAAGCAGGACGTGCTGCTGTTCATCGACAATATCTTCCGGTTCGTGCAAGCGGGTTCAGAAGTGTCGGCCCTGCTAGGTCGGATGCCTTCAGCTGTGGGATACCAGCCTACCCTGGGTACGGAAATGGGAGAACTGCAAGAACGGATTACCTCTACTACTGAAGGTTCGATTACTTCTATTCAAGCAGTCTACGTGCCCGCTGATGACTTGACTGACCCGGCACCAGCAACCACCTTTGCTCACCTGGATGCGACAACAGTGTTGGCTCGAAGTTTAGCTGCCAAGGGGATTTATCCAGCAGTTGACCCTCTAGACTCGACTTCGACGATGCTGCAACCCAGCGTTGTGGGGGAGGAACATTATCAGACAGCACGGGCCGTGCAAGCGACGCTGCAACGCTATAAAGAACTTCAGGACATTATCGCTATTCTGGGTTTGGACGAACTTTCCGAAGATGACCGCCTGACGGTAGCTCGCGCTCGCAAGATCGAGCGGTTCTTGTCTCAGCCCTTCTTTGTGGCGGAAGTGTTTACGGGTTCTCCGGGTCAGTACGTATCCCTGGACAAAACCATCAAGGGCTTCAAGATGATCCTCTCTGGGGAGTTGGACGACCTGCCAGAACAGGCTTTCTACATGGTAGGTGACATTGAGATGGCCAAAGCGAAGGCCGAAAAGATTAAAGGCTAAGGGTTTGTAGTAAGACACCGTTTACGGCTTCCGGAGCGCAAGGACTTTAGTCCTTACTACAAACGATGGGATTATTGACAAAGGACAAAGGACGAATGACTTTAACCGTTCGGGTAATAGCTCCAGACAAAACGGTCTGGGATTCGACAGCTCAGGAAGTAATTTTACCTAGTATCACTGGTCAACTGGGGATCCTCTCTAATCATGCTCCCCTGTTAACGGCTCTCGATACTGGTGTGATGCAAGTGCACACAGAAAAAGAATGGGTGCCGATCGCCCTCATGGGTGGGTTTGCGGAAGTGGACAACAATGAGGTGACCATTTTGGTGAATGGAGCCGAGGGAGGCGATAGCATAGATAAAGAAGAGGCTCGCATTGCTTACTCGGAAGCGGAAGATCGCCTGAGGGCGGCTGACGGTGGCGAAGACCGTCAAGAGAAAATTCAGGCGACTCAGGCCCTGAAGCGGGCCCGGGCTCGTTACCAAGCTGCTGGTGGCATGGTGCAAATCTAAGCCTGCGTGATGCATGACGGGCGCTGGTCAGTACATACAGAAACTTAGACTCCTCCACAGCTTGTCGGAGGAGTCTTGCGAACGGGGGAAGTAGGCTTGAAGTCTAACTGCTACCAGTAAAAGCAACCTCTGGAAATTTACCCATCGCTTCAGACATGGGACGCCTTCGACCTTCTTCTTGCCAGTAGTTAATCACTTCGGTAGCTTGATTGAGCAAGGCAATGCGATCGGCCTCAGCGATCCATTTCTTCTCCTCCAGCTCATGTTTCAGCTCTTCCCAGGCATCGTTCCGGGGCCAGAAAAAGTACTTTGTCAAAGGGCTCAGCCCCTTGCCCACCACTTGTTCTACGGCAATGGCGACGTCCGAGTCCAGCCAGAGAACCTTCAATATAAACTTTGACAATCACACCTCCAACTATAATACCAGGATTGGGCTTGCGATCGCTCATTGTAACTCATATCTCGATCAACTGACCCAGGATTTGGGCAAAATTCTGCGGAAACTGGACTGGTGAAACCATCCCCGCGTGGGTGGCCGGGAAGAATGCAACAGCCCTGGGGGCCAACCGAGAGGCTTAAAACGTCAACCGAGAGGTTCCAACCTCGCTAGCATTCTGTCAAACCGCTTAGGGACTTGCGTAGAAATAAAGTACCAGTCAAACCTACTGTACACTTGAAATTGCTTTACTGGCGTTGGTACATTAATAACCCGCAAGTCCCTTATCATGTTGTTCCTAGATATAGCCAGAGTGCTTCGCCCGCCCCTACAGATATATTTGCTTGCGTCATCAATGCTCCCTGGTACTCTAGCTTTGCTCAATGCGGCCCAGCGGTTGCCGGTTGCGACACAATGGTTGCTGGCTGCGGCACAGCGATTGCCGGTTGCGACAGTGCTGCTCTGGTATGATAATAATGGTATTGAAGTATTGAGGAGGCAGGACAGTTAGTAAGGAAGATACAGCTTGTTCAGGAAACAAGTAGAACATTTTTGTGCTAAACTAGAGCTATACTCAATGCAGACCCAATTCAG
>JACOMV010000261.1 GCA_014324065.1 Hormoscilla sp. SP12CHS1
GATGGGAACAAATACGTTTAAGAACTGGTTTACTAAATGCTGTTATTGTACTAATTAAATAGCGAACAAGCTGTAACAGGGTGAGGTAAACGACGATCGTCCCCAACCAACGCGGGATGTGCCACCTTTCAGCTGTTTCTACCAAGGGTGAAATAGAATCTGCTAGCACTACCGAAATCATCAAAATTATTAGCAGACTCTGTAGCTGCCACAACACCACTATCGACAAGACTGATGCTACAATCAGCAGCAGGCCAGAAATGAGAAAAGTAATACGTCGATCGCGCATGATTAGCTATTAATTATTAAATATTAAGTATGTTGTCAGTTGTTGGTTGTCAGTTATAGTTGAATGATTACCACTTATCATTTTTTCCCTTTGCCAAAGTTTACAGATTTAAAAAAAATCTCGGTGCTTGTTGATTGTTGATGGTTGATGATGTATTCTTAGCAATATATTGCCCGATTAATTATTTTCACAATCAACAATCAACTAGGCAACTTTTATTTGCGGTGCCAGCTAGTTATGCCACCCGGTTTATCGAGCAGGGTGATTCCTCGGGCTTGCAGTTCGTTGCGGATCCGATCGCCCTCAGCAAAGTTCTTAGCTTTCCTAGCTTGGGAACGTTGCTCAATCAATGCTTCTATTTCCGCATCACTTAAACCATCAGCTGCTGTTTTTTCTTCCTCTAAACGGGCTTCTAAACCTAATACTTTTGCCAAGCTTACCAGAGTATACCACTGTTCTTGGAGTATTTGGGGGTCGGTTTCTGTAATTCCGGCATGAACGAGAATATTTCCCTCCCGCTTGAGTTCTTTTGCCAGTTCAAACAAAACGGCCAAAGCGCCAGGGGTGTTCAGATCGTCATCCATCGCCATCTGAAATTTGACAACGGATTCTTTTAACACCGACCCGGTCTCTGTCCATTCTAGTTTTTTACCATACTTTTGGCAGAAAAGCAACCCATCTTTGAGAGTTTCCCAGCTGTTTTGGGCCGAGGCGATCGCCTCAGGAGTAAAATCGATAGGTTTGCGGTAATGTCCCTGGAGGACAAACAAGCGGACAGCCATTGGTGAGGGAGCATTTTCCCCATCCAACAGCTGACGGATGGTGGTAAAATTGCCCAATGATTTGGACATCTTTTCGCCATTGACTGTCACGAAGCCATTATGCAGCCAGTATTGAGCTAGGGGCTTACCGGTTACAGCTTCAGACTGAGCAATTTCATTCTCGTGGTGGGGGAAGATCAGATCCGCGCCGCCGCAATGGATGTCGATGGAGTCCCCCAGGCGATCGCGCACCATGGCAGAACATTCGATATGCCATCCGGGGCGACCGGCACCCCAAGGAGATGGCCAACTGGGTTCTTCTGGTTTGGCCGCCTTCCAGAGGGCAAAATCATAGGGGTCTTTTTTCTTCTGGACCTCATCGACTGCCGCCTGCACCCGTCCACTAGCACCGGTTTGCATCTCTTCTAGCTGACGTCGGGAAAGTTTACCGTATTCAGGATATTGGCGTACATGGTAATATACATCTCCATCAGCTGAGTAGGCATAGCCTTTCTGTTCCAACTCATAAATCAAACGTTGAATGCCATCGATCGCGTGGGTGGCGCGGGGATATTCATCAGCTTCCAGGACATTCAGGCGGGCCATATCTTCAAAATAGGTCTGAGTGAAGCGTGAGGCCACTGCTTGCATAGTGGAACCTGTTTGGCGGGCCCGGTTGAGAATCTTGTCATCAATATCGGTAAAATTCTGAACATAATTAACCTGGAAACCGCACCATTGGAGATAGCGGCGGAGGGTATCCCAGACTATATAGGACCGGGCGTGACCCAAATGGCAGTAGTCGTAGACGGTGACGCCACAGCAATAGATGCGGACCTGGGGAGGTGATAGGGGAGAAAAGGGAGATTCTGTGCGGGAGAGAGTGTTGTACAGCTTTAATGTCATGAGAGTGTCATTGATTGAGTTAGTAGTTCGTAGTAAAGACTAAAGTCTTTACCTCTGTTCCTCGTTCGTAGTAAAGACTTTAGTCTTTCCCCCGTTCGTAGTAAAGACTTTAGTCTTTCCCCCGTTCGTAGTAAAGACTTTAGTCTTTCCCGACCTTAGAGGGCTGATTCACTAGTAGCCCTCTAACCCGGTATGAGCAAAAAACAGGGTTTCTTAATTCTGGCATTGAGACGATCCCTATGTCAACTTAGGCTTCTGACTGGCTTGCGGGAGGATCGAAGGTGCTGCATACTTCATATACTGATGTCGTCGCTGGTGCCACCAACAAATGGGATATCTGTTTGACGATCGCCTCGTGAACTTCATTCTTATTAGCTTCCATCTCTTCTACACTCGACCAAAAGATGATGGCGATGCCTTTATCGGTTCCCGGTTCTTGCAGCAGATAGGACCCTCCGAAGCCTTGGCCATAGGTGGCTACGGCTTTTTCATACAACTGCTTCGCCTCGTCAAACTTGCCGGGCTGGAATTCCCCGATCGCGACATAAGCATATTTATGCTTGAGAAAATCTAGAAATTCTGTCATGGTTAGATTACACCTCACACATCTGCTTCGATTTTTCGGACCGTCCGCGGGCCGATCGTACCATCAGATCGGCTTGCCAATTGATAATTGAGCACTTTTTTCTCTTTTCTGTGGCATGCTTGACAATTATCCCATATCGGCATTTGCTAAATATTGATATATCCAGAATAATTTAATATTTTTCTATCGTTCTGCCGGAGAAAAAATGAAAAATCGTGATTTATTTTGCTCTCGGAGAAAGCCGGTGCATTATTCACCAGTAACCCAGAAACCCAGTTTTTAAATTCATTTATTTATGAAAAAAATCAAATGACAATGCCAGAATTTATGTTATAAATAAGATGTCGATTTTCTGTAGAGATGCGAACGTTAAGCATCTCTACATTCTTTGTGGAAATTGTTAGGGATAAGGAACTGGTCGCAGGTGCAACGCTGCGGGCATATTCGCCTTCTGGTCTGAACGCGATCGGGGGGCGATCTCATGGTCGTGGAGAAAAGCGCAGTTCTTGACCGTTCGGAGTATAATTAGGGCTATGCGATCGCACAGAAAGCTTGTATAATTCACAGAACTGCGATCGCCCAGACAAAGGGGAAGCACTTTAGTGCTTACTACAAACGGTATAATTCACAGAACTGCGATTTGGGTAATTTCGAATTGCTTATGAAGTTTTGGCGCAGGCTGATTAGTGGGAGTATGATGGCCTGATCCCTCGCCAGTTGTGCTGGTCAGAAATCTCCTCCCCAGATTTACAACCAGATCGAGGATAGCGTGGTTCTGATTAGACACGCCGGGGAAGACGGACATGGCACGGGTTTTTTCATTCCTGGACCAAAAGGGGTCTGCACTGTCCTGACTGTAAATCATGTCTTGCCTCCCCAGACCAATTACAGGCTGTACTTCCAGGATAAACCCATTTCCCAAGATATTACCATCCATAGGCGATTGGAGTCTGGATTTAGCGGCGGTCACCTTTCGACCTGATCGGAAAAACTGCCTTTATAAATCTATTCCCTTGGGAGACTCCAATCAAGTGCAGCCCGGTCAGCAGATCCATGTCTTGGGTTATCCTGCCGATGGCATTCAACTGGACTACCACTTTTAAGCGGCTAGTTGTCGGTACCTGCTTGGGCAAATAAGCGGCTAGTTGTCGGTACCTGCACCTAAAGCTAAGGCTATGCTATTGCCTATAGCGCTACCACTGAACGGGGCATGAGTGGCGCACCTGTTGTCGATGCCACAGGTAAGACGATCGCAGTTCACGGTCTCACCAAGGTGGAACAGTTTACCGTGGCGTCAGATCCTAACTCGGCGGATATTCCTAACTCGACGGATAGTTCTAATTTGGTGGAGGTGAATACTTTTAAGTGGGGTATTCCCATTAACACCTATTTAAATCATCAACCCGCGATTATAGTTGAAACTTCTGATTATAATCCCTGGTAAATTGCCTCCTGGACCGAGATCGAGCCCGACCTGCCCAGGCAGTCTTTTGTTTATTGCTTACTTGATAGCGCGGGCTGTGTACCTCCGTCTTGCCAAAGTATATGATTACATATTATATAATCGCAGTTTCAGAACCCTCAGCGGGCATTCAAACAATATTAATTCCGTAGAGATCGCCCCCGATGGAAAGACTCTTGTCAGTGGCAGTAGAGACAATAACATCAAACTGTGGGATCGACCAGGTTGAAGCTATCCCTTGTCATACCTCCTTTACCATCTATGCTACAATTACAGTCACATATGTATGTGAAAAAAATTAGAGCAAAACCAAAGGTATAACATGACATTGCTGATTTCAGAGTATGTAGAGGGAGAGAGCTGGGATAAGGCCATCGAGCTGTTTAACTATGGCCCAACAGCGATCGACCTAGAAGACGGTGAATACAGACTGCGGGTCTACCATAATGGTCAAAGTTGGTTTCGCTCAATCCAGCTCCAAGGGCTCGTCCAGCCAGGTGAGGTTTTCGTTATTGCCGATCCCCGAGCCAGCTCGGCCATTATATCTCTTTCTGACCAAACCAACGGATATGTAGCCTTCAACGGAAATGATGCTATAGTTTTAGCTAAGGGTGGAGTCGAAATAGACGCTATTGGTCGGGTCGGACAGGATCCCGGTACGGAGTGGGGTTCTGGACTGACCTCCACCCAGGACAATACTCTCTGGCGTCGATTTGATGTTCCCCTCAATACCTCTGCCGGCGATCCTTTTAACCCAAGCAACGAATGGCATGGTTTGGCATTGGGTACAATCAATCACCTGGGTATTGCCCCTACACTCCCTCCCATACCCTTGGGGTTAATTATTTCCAAATATGAGGAGGGGGAAAGCTGGAACAAGTCTCTGGAACTCTTTAACGGATCCGCAGAAGCTATTGACTTAGCAGCAGGAGACTTTAGCCTGGAAATCTACTCCAATGGCAGTTTGTCTCCTAAGTATAGCATCAGGCTAACCGGCTCCATTCCCATTGGGGGAAAGTTCACTATTTCTCACACCCAAGCAGTTCGAGAGCTGTTGATTGAGTCGGACCAGACCAGCGTCAATCTGATTTTCAACGGCAATGATGCCATTGTTTTGAAGAAAGGAATCCAAATTGTAGATTCATTTGGCCAGGTTGGGGACCCGAACCGCACTAGTGGGTGGGGTATGGGTGACTTTTCCACCCTGGATAATACCCTGCGGCGAAGGCCGGAAGTCACTGTAGGAGACACTGACATTTTAGACCCATTTGAACCGGAAACCCAATGGCGAAGCGTAGGTGATGCCTTCTTGATTAGCCCTGACAGTGGGGATGCAGACTACATTCTCCGCCAGTTTCCCGGTGACTATGTAGATTTGGAAGAAGATGTTGTGGGAAGGGTGAAAGTCAAGAGCTACAACCGGCAAGACAACTTGATTGATCTCTACTCATCCAACTTTGGTGTGGATAAACCGGTTCATATTGTCACGGATTTGACCGGACCATTTAATCCACCCCTTTCTCGGGAATCTCGTCCCGCTTACCTTGACCCAGCAATTTTGCCTGTTCAAGGGGTTATTTGGGGAGGTAGCACCGACGTCAACCTGTCTCAGGATTGAGATAACCCCCTGGATAGCGACTATCTCAGGGAAGACCCAACTGTTCGAGCCGTTGGCTTCCGGGAAGGTCAAAGTGGCAGCAGTTCGGGGAAAACCTGGGTTGTGATCCACGGCTGGAATGGGAACCTGGATTTTCAGGATTCACTGGCTGAACTGTTTGCAACAGTGACAGATACGGTGGATAGCCAGGACCGGGTCTTGGCATTGGATTGGCGAGAAGCGGCACGGTCAGCTGGTCTTCCTAGTGTGGGCAATTTTCCTGCTGCTACCTGGATTACCCCGGTTGCCGAGTTCGCCGCCAGGGCTTTACAGGAAAAATACAACGCCGATCCATCGGACCTCATTTTAGTGGGTCACAGCCTTGGGTCTTACGTGGCCTCGGAAATCGGGAGAATCTACCGGGACGGTCTTTCGGTCATTCCCGGTAATGGTTACGGAGTGGAGACTATCATTGCTCTTGACCCGGCTTCAGCACTTACCGCTTCTGGCAATAGGCCATACGATCTCGATGGCAGGGTGAAAGGTAACCACGAACCTCAGCCCCTCAATTCCGTTGCCAAATTTTCCAGGGCTTTCAATGGTTCCCGAAGTGCTGCTGGCAATCAGGGCTACGCTGTAACTGCTCACGAGGCTTTTCAAGTTCATTACAACTCACTACTACGCAACGCCGCAAATAAATCGGATAATCATGTTGGCCCAGACTGCTCCAACATGAGGCATAGCTGAAACCCTTGCAG
>JACOMV010000262.1 GCA_014324065.1 Hormoscilla sp. SP12CHS1
TGGGAACAAATACGTTTAAGAACTGGTTTACTAAATGCTGTTATTGTACTAATTAAATAGCGAACAAGCTGTATACTTTTCTGCTGCCGGATAAATGCGAGGCAGCTTATCTGTATAAAAAACTTTTTCGTCAATCTGCTGCTCTAGCGAGGCAATTAATCCCTTCAGGTCTGCTGCTTCCGGAATTTCACCGACTGTAGTGCAATCCGCACCCCACCACACGACTGCTCCTCGAGCACTAACCAGATCGAGTAAATTCGGTTGATGCTTAACTAACCTATCAATGAAATTTTCGGCGGTAGACATATATTCTACCAGTTTCCCTTGAATGTCTTTCAATTCTACGCGATATTCATAGTTTTCATCCTCTTCCTTGACTGTCAGTTCTACAGACATCACTTGTCCGTTGATATCATTCTGAGAATATGCTGGTTCTAATTCCAGAATCAAAACATTATCATTATTTCGATGAAGTATGCCATTGATTAATAAGTATTTATCTGCTTTTTTGAATCTCAAATTGATAGATTTGAAACAGTCAAAGTCATTATTTTTGATGACTTTGGTTATTTTTGCCATCTGAGATTTGGAGATGAATTTTCGCAAGGGCTTTTGCAGCATTTCTTGGGGGTAAACGTCGAATAAGCTAGAGGTATTGTTGCTCGCTTGTAAGATTTTGAGCTGGGGTTCTGCTAATGATAACATGACGCCGTGAGGTTGAATGTAATCATAGAGGTGAATGTATTCTTGCTCTAATTTACTCAAATCAAATGCTTGGAGATTTATGGTTGTGTTTTCCATTGTCAGTTGTAATTTGTGATTTAAATATATTAACAGATTGGATCTAAAATGAACAGGCACCAGATGCGATCGGACATGTGAAAGAAAATCAGACGGAGGCCCTACATCAGATGAATCCATTGGATCGATTCGGGTGTGGTCAAAACCCGTTGGTAGGAGGCCTCCCCGCCCGAACCCTAAAGGGCCCGGCTACATGAACAAAGCCCGCCTGCGCGGGCTGTATACATGTATCACCAAATGCACCCGGCTATCAACTACTTATGACCACACCCGATCGATTCTCCCATCGGGTGGGGGATTATGTCAAGTACAGACCCAGTTACCTAGCAGGGGCCATAGACAGGATCTTGCAGGGGTTGGACCGACCAGTAGCAGCCGCTCTCGGTGCCAGTACGGAGAGCGCCTCCCGTTTGTTGGCCTCACGGGGGGTAGCACCCCATCCATTGGTAGAATTCCGGGATGGGACGGCAATGTCTCCCCGGAGTTGTGCGATTAGACACGCGAGCGGTCTCTTGGGTAGTGCGATCGCGCAGGACCGGTAGCCCGGTGCGCGCAGCGCATTTAGCGCGGCTTTCGCGAGACACCTCACCGGGAGACATCGAAGGAAGGGACTCACCTCCCAGATGCCTCGGTGGATGCTGTGTCCCCCGGGAGCGCGCAGGACTGGCTGCCAGTCCTGCGCGATGGGTAAACACTAAAGTGTTTACTACGAACGGCGATGGGTAAACACTAAAGTGTTTACTACGAACGGCGGACTGGGTCGATGCACGGGGTTTTGTCTATTTATTCTACCGCACTAGTCTATATCTGGCCGACCCGATATGAAACGACTGATTTCTCTAGCTGTTAGCTTACTCATTCTGGCATTAATCTACTGGAAGATAGATTTTCAGGCACTCCTGCAAGTCTTTCGGGACTGCGATCGCCCTTCGATGGCGGTCAGTCTGAGTATGGTAATTCCCCTAACTATGCTCACATCCTGGCGACTGCAACAATTGACACCGTCTCAAGCTAACTTGGGTTTTGCCGAAGCAAATCGGCTGATTCTGGCTGCTAGCAGCTTAAATATGATCTTACCATCCAAGATGGGAGATATTGCTAAAGCCTATTTTCTCCGAGAACGGGGAAATTTGAGCGGTTCTTTATCCTTGTCCTTGGTGGTGTTTGAAAAAGCCTGCGACATGTCGTCGCTGCTCTTGTGGTGTGCCTTTGGGTTGACATTGTATCCTCGCAAAGATTGGTTATTTGGGGTGATGACGGTCAGCGTTGCTAGCGGACTGGCTTTTTGTACGCTGCTGCTGGCCTCGGAAAAGTTTGCCCAACTGTTCTTTTCCCTGGCCTCTAAGGTTGCGCCCGGCAAAATGCGGTCTAAGTTAGCAACTTTACGAACTGCTTGGGAGGAGATGCACGGTTACTTTTGGCGCGATCTCCTCCAGTTGGCCCTAATTTCCTTCACTTCTATTTTACTCTGGTTCGGACATTTAATGCAAATCTGGTTTTTTATTCTGGCCCTGAAGGCTTGGACGCCCTTTTTGGCCAATCTGGCACTTTCTCCTCTCGCTATTTTAGCAGGATTACTGCCCTTAACCTTTGCTGGGGTTGGCACCCGCGATGCGGCCCTGATTCTATTTTATCAACCTTATTTTACCGCGTCAACTGCTGCTGCCCTAGGACTATTATGTACTTCCCGCTATCTGATTCCCGCGATCGGGGGTTTGCCCTTTTTGGGAAAATACATGACTGGTATTAGTCGCCAAGATCACCCTTAGGAGATCGCTAGATCGTGCCATGTTCGCACGGATGGATCGTCAGTTTGTAACGATAACTGGGAAGTTGTAGCATTCAGAGGGGAATATTGCGGAACCAACAACAGGAAAAAAATACTATCGCAACGAGGATTTGCTAGAGTAACTGAAAAAAATGTTAACTAATTAGTCCATGTGGTAGCGCGTCTGGGCGAAAGTAGAATAAAATAGATAAAAATCATGCACTCAGCAGCCAAAAACTCAATCGGTAAAATAACCACAAGTCTAGTCATCACTAATCGTGCAGACCAAGCGATCGCATCTCGGGGCTTTATGCCTGGGTCGGATGTGCGGAAGATCGATCTTAACGATGTTCTGGTGGATACGGGAGCAACTACTCTCTGTTTGCCACCAGAGGCGATCGCTCAATTGGGGCTAGAACTGCTAAAGGAAGTAGATGTAAAGACTGCCACGGGTCTCAGTAAAGCCCGTATTTTTCGGGATGCCACTCGGGCGAGAGGGGACTTTTGAGTGTTTGGAAGTTCCTGGTGGCAGCGATCCTTTATTAGGAGTGATTCCCCTGGAGGCTTTAGGGATCGAACTCGACCTGCAAAACCAACAGTTAAAAGTATTGCCTATGAACTCCAGTCAGACTTATCTGACGATTCTGTCGGTGTCCGAACAGTTGCTACTTAGTCAGGGGAAGTCAGGTTAGGCGATCTCCCGAAAAGTTAACATTTATTCACAAAAACAACTGCGGTAAAGTAGAAAAAGGCTTAAGGTGATTTCTGAGAAAAAAGGTACCAAGATTCGACATGCAGGTTTGGTTCTTCTCTTGGGTACCGTAGATTTTGGGTGGTTCATCGGGGGTATTTTCTTTTCAGTAAATCACCTAACCCCAGAGGTAGCAGCGCAAAGAGAGGGGCCATTAGTCTGGAAGAATATAAAACATTTTATCGGAGTTGGCGGATTCCCGATCGCGCTGCGCTGCAGCCATGGAATTAGCGGCGGAAATTTTTCCCAAGTTAGACCTAGATGATGACGGCGGTATAAGCAAAAAGTAATTTATGGTACTGATATGGCAATTCCATCACAGCGATGACCCAGATGGAAACTTATTTTTTGGTCCCTATTAAATAGGGTGACAGCGTGATAGCGAAGCTGGCGTCGGGATGCTAGGGAGTCGGTTAAGAAAGCGGGTTTCTCTGGTCACAACCTTGATATCTTGTTGATAACTACAGTAGAAACCCGGTTTATGAGAATACTCGATGTCCTAGGAAGCAGAACAATGATAACGTCGATATCGATAGCCCGCCACTCGCGCAATGGATTTTTTGTCTTTAATACAACCTTGGGCTTTAATCTTGACAGAGGCCGAGAAATTGACCACCCATAATTCTAAAGGTTTGGGTAGTTTATCCAGGGTTTGCTGAAGAGTTTGGGTAGCAACTAGGGGGTCATCCTCTTTGTGTGCTAAGAGAAAGTTAATCCTGGCGTGTACTTGACGATCGGTCCGCGGACGGCCCGAAAAATTGAGATGAGTGAGTTCCCAAGCTAACCCCATCATTTCTCCAGTTTGTTCGTGGGTTTTGTGGACAGTGGCAATGAGGATGGGAACTTCTAAATTGCTAGTTTCCAGAATGTCTGCAACCACAAGGTCCGGTCGATCGGGCTTTTGATAGGCGAGGTTGGTAACTACTGTCAGCCCCCCTATGAGTCCCGCAAGCAAAATTATTGCTACCCCTCGCTGAGATAAAAAGCCCGCGCCGGCGGGCTTCGTTCCTGTAGCCCCACCCTTTAGGGTGGGGCTATGGGTGGGGGTATGGATGATTTCTCCCTGAGATAAAAAGCCCGCGCCGGCGGGCTTCGTTCCTGTAGCCCCACCCTTTAGGGTGGGGGTGGGGGTATGGGTATGGGTGGGGGGGTGCCAAAAGCTGGCAAAGCTACTGGCGAGGAGGGCGATCGCGGCGGGGAAGTAGACAAATTGGTAGCGGGCAACTAGAGTTAAATCAATGCCCAGACCGTAAGTGAGTCCGAGAATGAGGGCGATCTCCCCTAGCAGGAAGCCGCCCAAAACCGCGATCGGGAAACCATGGGGACTAATTTTGATACCTTGAATAAAAAGTCTGACTGTGAAGAACAGCAAAAATAGGACTGCCAATAGGGAGATGATAATAACAGGTAAAGTTTGTCCTTCCACGGGCACCATAAACAGCATAGTAGTTGTCCAAGCCAAAATTCTGGCCACGGGTGCGAGAAAATCGCCGAAAGAATGGCTATGATAAATCCATCTTGTCAGCTTGCTACCGGGAATGTTCTGCCACACGGGTAACCAGACGACAACCCCGATCGCCGTGCCCGCAGCGGTGGCGCCAAGTCGCCGCCAATGTGGGTAGTTTCGATGTCTAATTATCAGGTAAAATATTACCAAAGTTTCAGCAGCGATGACAAGGATAAAGAAGTAATGCACGGCCATACCCAAGCTGTTAAGGCCAACCCAGGTTAAGATTAACCAAGTGGGACAGCAATTTTGGGACTTAACGGCCCTGGTGGCAATTATCAGGCAACTGAGGGAGGCGATAATTAACAAAATTGCCAGAGTATAATGGCGGGCGTCTTGTGCTAAATAGATGCCATAAGGGGAAACTGCCATTAATACTGCTGCTAGGTGACCAACTTTAACTGAACGAAAGGCTAACCAACTAAAGCCGAAGATGGCCGGAATGGAAATTATCCCCAGCATGGCACTCAGCGATCGGGCCCCCCAGAGGGATACTAATTCTCCAGGAAACAGTTGCAACCAGAGATGATTGAGCATAAAATATACTGGGGGATGATTAGTCTCACTCATCAGGTGACGAACCACTGCGCTGACATCAGTAACTGGGTCTGTTTTTAATGGTGCCAAAAGGGTATCTGAGGCGATCGCTTGGTCCAGGGGCACTGTTCTAAAACCGCGACCGAGACTGAAAACTAGGGTAGAAAATTCATCGGCCCAGGGGGGTTTTTCTCCTAGATTTGTCAAGCGTAAAATAGCCGCGATCGCCATCCACCCCAGCAGCAACAGCAAGTGAAACCGGACATTGTATTTGTCATTCATTGTTAATTGCTAATTGTTAATTTTTCTTCGACATTAGCCCCGATCGCATTTTACCAAATAACTGCGACGGTAAAGTTTATATGGGAGAGAATTCCAGGAGTTCATGGGTGTGGTTAAAAATAGTTTGGTTCTCATATCTTGCACCAGTCGCAATAACCCGCCGACGATTAAAACAGAGGCTAAGAGCAAAAGTCAACAAAGCGTGGACTAAATCCTTTCTAGACAATGCTTTCAGTGGGTTTTAACCCACTTTCGCCTCGAAACCTGGCTCCCGCCTGGTAACGCAGTGGGTTAAAACCCACTGCGGGCCATGAGACTAATAGAGAATGGTGCAATATCTCAGGTTTTGAAAAGGTAAAAAGCGTTCGGGGGGGGCCTCCCGTGGGGGCCAGGAGGCCAAGACCGGGTTTCTTAATCAATTCTCGCTTTGTTGTGCCAAATTTTGTCCGAGAAACCCGGTTTCTTATCTGGTCGCGTTGGGTCTCGATCGAAACCAGGCGGGCCGACTGCGAAGTGAAGGAGTAAATCACCCAACTGAGATTGTTTTTGCGGCCCATGGCAGATACAGCTTGTTCAGGAAACAAGTAGAACATTTTTGTGCTAAACTAGAGCTATACTCAATGCAGACCCAATTCAGC
>JACOMV010000263.1 GCA_014324065.1 Hormoscilla sp. SP12CHS1
CTTGTCCTGAAGGACATGCGCTGCGCGCCCAGCGCAGCGCCATCGGCATGCTCCAGACACCGGCCTGGGAACGGGTTCGAGCGGCGAGGTCTCCTACCAACGGGTTTTGACCACACCCGTTCAAGTGCAAGAACAAGCTACGCCTACAGGGCAACTAGATCCCAACTCTCTTATACGCAAGCCAGAGTACAGCCGGAACGATCGCTATTCGCTATTTATTTTGCAAATATTCTCTCAGGACAGGCGCTAGGGAGAAAACTGTCGAGTTACCATATGTCTCGGGCTTTTCCAGGAGCGATCGCCTTTCCAGAGAAAGCATAGCATTTGGTCAAGGTTTAAATACTGCTCGTAACACTATACTTGTGGAAATGGAAAAACTTGTTAGGAATGACAAGTTTAAGGGAGTGGTTATTTTCGCCACGAATAATGCACAAGCTTTTGATTCAGCGGCTTTAGGGAGGCTACTCAGTGTAGTTCCGTTTGTCCTTCCTGATGAAAGTTGCCGCAGTAGGCTCTTTGAAACTCATTTACCTGAAGATTTTCCTCTTTCTAATAAAATATCTTACCAGGAACTTGCCGAGCTTACTGACGGCTTCAACGGACGTGACATCAAAAATGTTGTCCAGATAGCAGCTATAAAAACTGCATCACGAGATGACATACCTGAAAATTTATATGGGACAATGAATGATTTTCAAGAAGCAATTGATTTAGTTCGTCAGAGCTACAATTATATCCGATAGTAATTTTGTGAGTGGGAAATGGATGTCAGATCGGGTGTCTGAGCTTAGAGAAGAGGAAAATACTCTAAATAGCTAGATGTTCTGGCATACAGTGCGATCGCCCCCGGCCTCAGCCCTTAGTGCGATCGCCCCCTGGTCTCAGACAAAAGTGCGATCGCCCCCTGGTTTGGTCAAAACCCGTTGGTAGAAGCCTCCCCGCCCGAACCCTAAAGGGTCCGGCTACAGGAACAAAGCCCCAGCTCCCCGGGTAACGCCCCCTCCGCTGCGCAGGGGCTAGATTACATGCATTGGGCGATGCACCCGGTTATCAACTACTTGTGACCGCACCCATCGCCCCCTGGTCTCAGACAAAAGTGCGATCGCCTCCAAACTGCACCACTCGCCACAAATCCTACCTTCGTATTACCACCGACCCTACATTTACGGTCGAGGTACAAAGCTCATCTGTGCGAAGTGGCAATCGAAAGTAAATGCTTCGGTAATACCAAGCTGTTTCATCACAACATAGGAAACACAGTCTGTAAAAGACCAATGCTTATCAACGTTATATTTCTCGAATATAGCCCACGCTTCTCGTGCAGTATCTTCCCTTACCCAGACTACTTCAATAATATTGGTTGTTACCAAAATATCGAGCTGGCTTTTTAAATCTACTGTTTTCCTATACCTGAGACTCATCAAGAGCAACGTGTAAAGCTCATCCCAAATGTAATTAGTCACCACAAGGCGATATTTTTTTACAATTTCATTCCGGTATGCTAATGCTGCTTTGTGGTTGGGATCTCCCGGATCGGATATCGCATACCAGGCACTGGTATCGACAAATAATTTCTTCATCACTCTTTCCCATAAAGATAGCGGTCGTGATGAATAGAAGGATTTGGTAATTTACCCACATGCCCATCCTTCTCCAAGGACAAAAATACCTCCCATCCTGTCTCTGTATCTGCCGTTTCTGACTGTTCAGCTTCTAACTGTTCCGCAGGAATAATCCGAATTTATCCTTGTTTGACTAGCAATTGCAAACTCGATCCTAAACCAGCTTCGAGCAGCCAGCTTTTATCAATCCAAATCCCTTGTTTAACCGTTAGTACTTCTTGTGACAACATAGTCCTCCAACTTGGATATTACCCGAAAGAAAATCGTTCGCGTTACGGGGCGGTGTCCCCCGAAGGGCTGTCACACAAGCGCGGTAGCAATCTCCGACCTTCTACGATCGCATGGGCTGCACGCACGCTTCGCAATCGGTCGAGCTGCTGAAAATTCACGCCCGCCAAGACCTTACCCTGTCTTTAGTATAGCATTTCTCCATAGTCGGGTGGGACTTGAGAAACCGGGTTTCTGCCGTGGTATTTTTGTGAGAGCGATCGAGTATAATTGAGCTATAAAGTACAGATTTACTGAGGAAACACCAAATGATGTCACCGCAGGTACTGGAACTCGATCGTGCCATCCGTGCTTTGAGCATCGAAGAACAAAAATGGCTGCTCGATCGCATTAACAAACAAATCCGTAACTTTACAGATACCGATAAATTCGCTAATGAGTCATATATGGAAGCACAAATCAAGGAAATGGCTTGCGATCCAGACATACAAGCAGAAATAGCCGCTATTAACCAGGAGTTTGCCGTTACAGAAATGGATGGCTTGTTAGACTGAGGCGATCGCACCCTGGTCTCAGAATAAAGTGCGATCGCACTCTGGCCTGAGAGAAAGTGCGATCGGCTCTTTTTTATCTAAGAGATTTTCTGCTAACAAACTAACTGGTGACTCTGATTTAATCTGCCATTCTAACCACCTACCATCAGTAAGAAAACCCTTGATTTTCCAAAGGTTTGACTCGGTCAACAGTACCTCTGCGATCGTATCCATATAAGGAAAGGGAGGACTGAGAGTTTGCCAATTATTGGTATCCGAGTCATAGACGCGAACCAACATCGAATGCACTTGTTTGAAGATTAGGAAACCTTTGGGTAAACAAATATGCTCGTTCCTTTGATTATCAGGATGTTTAGCATCAACAAAGAAATCCTCCAGCGCCTCTGCACTCTGTTCCACTGACCGAACCACTGCATCGTGGAAATGTACCTGATGCCAAGAAGATGTTACATTCATAATCCAATAGAGATGTGTGCTTCTAGTGACTGACGATCTACTACTTCCAAATTAGCATTTAATGATTCACCCGCTTCATTATACAGGTGCAGGTGATTATAGGAGATGATAACGTTTGGCGGATCAATTATGGCTCTGACTCGCATCGCCGCATCTCGGAAATGCAAAAATCTACCATCTGATTTATTCAGCCCCAATGCTTCTAATTGTAAAGCAACTTCTGCTATTGTCAAGTTGCCTATCTGGGACACAAGACTCTGAAATTCATCGGTTGTCGGATTTCTCAAAGGTAAAGGGTTGCTCACGTTGTCGTTCTTTCCATAACTGGTGGTACTTATCTGAGTAGGGAACGCGATTAACTGAAATACTCTCTTTATTATAGTAGAGTATCCGAGCAGCAGTTTGATGTTAAGTTTTTGTGAAAAATGCGAACGCCCCGGCCTCATAGTGCGATCGCCCCCTAATCTCAGAACAAAGTGCCATAGCATTTATCCCGCTAAAGCAAATTTATCTGTTCGTTGCATTCTGGCAGACCACTGATAAGTCAAGCTCAAGGATTTACTCCCAGAAAGCTAGCGCCCTGGCCTCATTGGGAGGATACACCCGATCGCCCCATTGTCTCATACCGTTTTGTAAAAAAAATGCTACAATTAGTTAAACTATGCTATTAGTCGGTTAAAACTTTCGATCTTGCACCATTATCAATTAGGCTCATGGCCCGCCTTCCGTGTCTCCTGGTCGCTCGATGTCCCCGGGGAGCGCTACTCGCACTACCCAGGAGACACGGAGGGTTCAAACCCACGTTACCAGGCGGGAGCCAGGTAACGCGGTTGTCCAGATAGAATAAAATGAGGATAGAGTAAAATGACCGAGCAGGGTGCTCAAAAGAAAAGCATCAAAGACCAGGCAGTATAAAAATGCCAGATCTCAAGAGGAAAGAAAAACTACTATGAAATCAAAGCGGCATTCGATCTGTCTCTGATTACCTAAGTCAGCCGTTGGGATTAGCATGGAGATGATAGATATTCTAGGTAAAAACCACCTCCAGCACATGAGCTCAACGAATCTCGATCGAGAACTAGACAGTACCATTTCTAGCTTTGCACAAATGCAGGCAGAGCTGAACTACTTCCAGGCCCAAGATGCTTTGCGCTCTCTGGTGGCCTCTCTGGATTTGACTCAGCGGGAGCGATCGGGACTGGAGTCGCAAATCGAAAGTCTGGAAACCATGCTGGACAAGTTAGAGCGCAGCTGCGTGTATATTGCTGTATTTGGCATGGTGGGACGGGGTAAATCTTCAGTCCTGAATGCTCTGCTGGGTGAAAATTTGTTTACAACTGGTCCCACTCACGGCGTCACTCGTGCCATCCACCGGGCGGATTGGAGGGTTAATCGAGAGTCGGTAGCAGGGGACGAGTCCGATATTGTCCGAGTCACGCTACAAAGTCAAGGACAATCTCAGGTGCAGTTGATAGATACCCCTGGAATAGATGAGGTAAAGGGTGAGGAACGGGCGGCCTTAGCCCGTCAGGTGGCGAAACAGGCAGATCTGATTCTCTTTATTGTAGCCGGTGATATTACCAAGGTAGAATACGAGGCCCTCTCTCAATTGCGATCGGCCAGTAAACCAATTTTGCTGGTGTTTAATAAGATTGACCAATATCCCGATGCTGACCGGATGGCAATTTATCACAAGATTCGGGACGAACGGGTGCGGGAGTTGCTATCCCCCGATGAAATTGTCATGGCAGCGGCGTCACCGTTGGTGGCCCAGGCCCTGAAGCGCCAAGATGGCAGTATGGGGGTGCAGCTGACTCGGGGTCAACCCCAAGTAGATGATTTGAAGCTGAAAATTCTGGAGATTTTAGACCGAGAGGGTAAGTCTCTGGTGGCCCTGAATACTATGCTCTATGCAGATGAAGTGAATGAGCAGTTGGTGCAGCGGAAGATGACCATTCGGGAGGCGAACGCTAATCAGATTATCTGGAATGGAGTGATGGTCAAAGCTCTCGCGATCGCCCTCAACCCGGTAACAGTCTTAGACATCCTCAGTTCTGCTACCATTGACATTATCATGATTCTCACTTTATCCAAACTTTATGGTATTAACATGACCCAAAATGGAGCCATTAATCTACTGCAAAAAATTGCCTTGACAATGGGAGGAATTAGTGCTAGCGAACTATTAGCTTCATTAGGACTAAGTGGGCTGAAAGGATTATTAGGAATAGCTGCACCTGCCACGGGTGGCGCATCTTTGGCTCCCTATCTGTCAGTGGCGATCGCCCAAGCGGGGGTAGCGGGGGTTTCCTCCTATGGCATCGGACAGGTGACCAAAGTTTATTTAGCCAATGGTGCAGCATGGGGGCCAGACGGTCCCAAAGCAGTTGTGAACAGCATTCTCGCTTCTTTGGATGAAACGTCAATCTTGAGTCGGATCAAAGATGAATTGCGGTCTAAATTAGATTGGCGAACCGTTCCGAAAAAATCGGGAGCATCTCAATGAACCAATAATTAAGAAACTCGGTTTCTTGAAGAAACCGGGTTTCTGGGTTACTGAATTGAGCTTGACAACCTCTGAAAGGGGAGTTATAATAAATAGACAGCGATTGCAGATGTAATGTTCGGCTCCATAACAGAGATAGAAATAATTAAGGCAATAGGTTATAACTATTGAGCGACATATCGATCTGCAGGTAGTAAATGCTTGGATCCAAGAAGCGAAAAGACGCGATCGTGAGATGGCTACTGGCAAAGTTACCGGTCGTCCTTAATGCAGGTTTTTAAACGGCTGCGTGGATTGATAAAATAAAACAGTTGTAATTCATCCATGTAGAATGCTATAGTAGCGAACAGTACCGTTCATATTTGAGAAAAATTAACCATGTTCAAGCAGATTACTCTCAAAAACTATAGAACCCACAAATCAACCACCATAGATATCCATCCCGTGACCTTGTTGATCGGTAATAACAATTCGGGAAAGACGAATTTACTGGCGGGGATCCAACACTTTGCTTCCCTATTGAGGCGATCGCATCCACAGCACCCAAAATTTAATCAACCTGTGTCAGCAGAAGATTACTATCCACATCGCTACCGACTTGCAGGAGATGACGAATCTCTATCAATATCAATTGTGTGGGAAAATCACGAGGGAAAAATTGTTTACGACCTAGTTTTGTATGAAAATGAGGAAATGATAATATCTTGTCGAGAAAAAATCCAGATCGATGCAAGCAAAACCGTTAGTAGCGGTTACGATCGAGTCGAGCTACGAATCTGATCGAACTGCGGTTAAAAATAGAAGCATAACTCAAAGGAACGGAGAAAGAATTGTGTAAATTACAGCTTGTTCAGGAAACAAGTAGAACATTTTTGTGCTAAACTAGAGCTATACTCAATGCAGACCCAATTCAGCT